>NZ_JBCOAB010000056.1:0-17857 GCF_040227035.1 Clostridium sp. RTP31139st1_H3_RTP31139_211217 | reverse complement strand
TAAACTTATATAATTTTCAAAGAGCGAGCAATTCTATGAAAAATCAAGCTATTTTTTCATATCAGCTTAACAGATTCAATACATCTATATATTAGTCAAACATTACTTGCCAATTTGGATTATTTTTAGCTTCAAAACACATTTCTATTTGTTTAGATGTAACCTTTTCTTCAGAAAGATTTGGAAGGTTTTCAACTAAAAAATAATCCATCTCTATAGTCTCTATATTTTCAATAAATTCTCCACCAGTAACTTCACATTCAACAAAAACCTTACACACTCCATAAGGATATAACGGTTTATTATGTTTATTTCTATCTTGAATAGCAATAACTCTTTTTGCAGTAACATCAAGCCCAGATTCTTCTTTTACTTCTTTTATAGTATTTGATTCTATTGATTCTAAAACATCTACCCAACCACCAGGTAGTGACCATAATCCGTTGTTCTCACGAACAAGTAATATTTTTTCATCTTTAAAAATTACTGCTCTAGTATCTAATTTAGGGGTCTGATAACCACTTTCATTACAGAATAAAGTTTTTATTTTATCAATAGGAATATCTGTTTTATAGCTTAACATTTCAGCTGCAATATTTCTTAATTGCTCATATCGTTCTTTATCATATATATCTTTTGTATATGTTAATCCACATTGTGCAATACTCTGTATCTCAATTGCCCATTTTAACCAAGGTTCTTTTAAAAATATATTATTCATAATATCACCATCCAAACTTTAGACTATATTATCTATATATTACTTTACATATTACTATTTCGCATTATAATACCATTGTTCATCAACAATTACATTTATTGTATACCAAAAGAAGTAAAATTAAAACAAATCCCCAAAATAAATTTTATTTTAAATGCAAAAACATTCTAAAGCAGTATATGTAATAAGTGTAAGGCAACAAAACTAAAAAATAAAAAAGGGGGAATTTACAATGGCAAATAAAGAACTTGAAAGCACAGTACTATCAATTGAGGTAGAAACTTCTGTTGATAAAGAGGGCAATCCTAAATTTACAAAAAAGAAGTTAGGTAACTTAGTACCAGGTGCTGATCCAAATAAAGTTATGGCAGTTGCAGATAAGATTGCACCAATACTTAAGAAGAATACAGGTTATATTTATATAACTGAAGTATCTCAACTTACTAATCAATAATAAAAAGAAAGGAAGTGTAAAGTATGGAATATACATTAACAATGACATTTATAGCCGAAAGTGGAGAAAAATCTAATGTTTCCATTAGTGATGTAAAAAGCGGAATAACTAGTGATGAAGCCTTAGAAATAATGGATAGCATTATTGAAAATAATGTTTTCCAAAATAAAAATGGAGCATATATTACTAAAGAATCAGCTCAAGTTGTTGCAAGACAAGTTACTAAATTTACTGTATAAACTCTAGTAGTTTTATACAGATTATATAAGAAGGAATAAGGGTTACCTTGGTGTAATTCTTATTCCTTCATTTTTTTATTTTAGCAATCTAAAATATAACCATATCCTGGTATAGATTTCAAACAATTCAAATCTAAAGCTGTTCTTATTTTACTTATATGAGAATCCACAGTCCTATCGTTAATTTTACAATGCGTTCCCCAAATATAATTTATAATTTGCTCTCTACTTAAAACTATACCTTTGTTATTTATAAGAAGTTTTAATATTTCTAGTCGTGTTTTTCCTAAAGAAACTTCATTATCATTCCATAATACTTGTCTTGTAGAAAAGTTAACTTTTATATTTTCATATATCCATAATTTATTATTAAGTTCTGTAATTTTAATTTTTTCTTCTAGAACACAACGTATTTTTTTAATTAAAAAGCCAATATAGCAAGGTTTAACTACGTAATCATTTATCCCCATATTAAAACATCTTTGTTGAACTATATTATGATTTATAGAAGTAAACATTATTACTGGTGTATTATAATTTCTAGCTTTAAGCTCACTTAAAAAAGTAAGTCCATCCATTTCAGGCATGATCATATCTAAAAGAATCAAACTTATCTTATTATTTTCTAGTGCTTCAATTCCAGCCTCACCATTATCGCAGTAAATAACATTAAATCCATTAATCTTTAATTCTTTAGTAAGTTCACGTGAATCAGTAACATTATCGTCAATTAGTAAAATAGTTTCTTTCATAAAATTTCTCCCCCTAAAAAAACAGTATAATTGTAAATAATAATAATTCTACCATTTAATTACATATAATAAAAGACAATTTTATACATTTTTTAAATGTTGTGAAAATTAACAAAATTATTGTGTTAAAGAGATAAAAATCCATATTTTTGCAACATTGAAGGTTTATAATTCTTATATAATCAAAAATTACCTTAACAATAAGTTAAGGAAAAGTGGGGGGATACCATGAATAATAATTTTTTAGCATCAAAACTTGATAGTGAATACATTAAAGATTTAACAATATTAAAGTTAAAGAAAAACTATAAGGTTATAGGGGATGAAGAGTATAAAAATATGCTTTTAGATTTAACAATGCTTAATGGGTATTCAGATTTTACAGAAATGTTATCAATGACAGCTTTTGAAATGATAATAGACAGAATAGAAAATATGGAAAGTAATGAAGAGGTTAAAATAATATTTAATGAAAAAGTAGAAGTGCTTTATAAGAATAAATTTATAGATAAAAGCTGCGATGTAGTATTAATTGGAAAACAAACAATAGAAGTTATAAGTATACTACCATTTGAATTCCATCATATATTTGCTTTTGATCATGAAGAAAGTCAATTGTTAGGAATGGGAATCATAAATAAGTATTTATCAAGTTTTGAATGTAAATGTTTAACGCTTACAGTGGTTCAACCAAATTTAATGGAAAGCTCTATATATGGCACAACTGTAAATAAGTTTTTACATCAGTACGATTTCTCACTTTTATGGGAATAAAAATATAAATTATAGGCTGGCAAAATAATATAGCCAGCCTAAAAATAAAAAAGAGTTTTGGAGGTAATTAAGATGATTTGTACAGATAAAATGATGATTAATATATTTAGTGATACCAATATTGATAAAGATGAAAGGTATATGCTTTTAATGTTTATAACAAATACTATTAAGGGGAAGGATGCTATTGCAATGTCTATTAAAACGTTGTTAGAGGTATTTGAATGTAAAGGAAAGAAAACAGTTTTAAATATTATAAAGTCTTTAGAAAAGAAGGGATATATAGAAATAATAAAAAGTATAGGTAAAGTAAATCAATATAAAGTTATTAAATATATTGATGGTTTTTTATCAGAAGATAGCTGCTCTTTACAAGAAGATTCCATTTTAGAAGATGATAGTATTTCTACAAGTGTAAGTACTTATCCTTCAGAGAATAACATTAGGAATCTAAGTGCAGATACCTATACTCCAGAGGATACTAGTGTTCCTACAAGGACAGGTACCTATACTTCAGAGTATACTAGTACTAAGGGAAGGACAGGTACCTATACTTCAGGAGATACAGGTACCTATACTCCACGAGACACTAGTATAATTTCAAGACCAGGTGCTTTAAGTAAAGAAAATAACGCTGGAAGGTCTGAAAATACTAATGTTTCAGCTAGTGCTAGCAAAAATGATGATAGATATATTAATAATAAATATATTAATAATAATAATAATAAATTATATATATATATTTTTAATGCTTGGAACAAACTAAATATAAACAATGAGAAAATACTAACTGAAGACAATAAAAGTGCAATAGCTAATGCATTAAATGAGCATAATGAAGAGGATATTATTAATGCCATAGAAAACTTTGGTGTTGTATATAAAAGCGATCATTACTACAACTATGCTTGGATTTTAAAAAGCTTTTTATCTAGAAGCAATGGAATTAATAGGTTTATGGAAGATGGAGATATATGGCTTGATTACAAGGCAAAGCAAAAAAATGTTAAGCGTAATTCCATATTTCCTGAAGATTTCGATATAGAAAAATATATAGATTAACCAATATGGACAGGCTTTGTTTATAAAAAAATAAGTTATAAGGCGGGTAATGAGAGATGTTAACTAATAATCAAATTGTGTTAGAGCAGGAGCTTTTAGGGTCTATATTTAAAAATAATAATCTTATGCTAAAGGCTAGAGAAAAAATAAAGCCAGAGATGTTTTTATACTCAAAGCATATGAATATCTATTTAGGGATTTTAGATATGGTTGCAAATAAGCTAGAAGTAGATCTTATAACCTTTTTAGAGCATCATAAAAAAAGAATTGGAGATATGGATGGAGTAACTTATGTTACAGAAATATACACATGTAGTGCAAGTGATATAGGCTTTAATACTAAGTTGGACATGCTTGTGAATAATTACAAAAGACATCTTTATGTTGAAATGAAAGACAAAATAAATTCAGATATGTCACTAGAAGAAATTGAAAGTGAAGTTGAAGGTGTTAAGGTTAAGGTCCATAAATGCAATATAAAAAAGGAGCTTGATATAGATAAACAATATGATGATTATATAAACTGGCTTTATGATGAAAATAGAGATAAAGGAATGAAGTCTGGACTTACTTATTTAGATAAATATTTGGGCAATTTTCAAAAAGGAAGACTTGTTACTGTATTTGCTAGAAGTGGTGTTGGTAAAACAACATTTTCACTACAACTTGCAGCAAATATGGCTTTAAAAGGTCATAAAATCTTTTATGGAAGTGCAGAAATGACAAGAAATCAAGTTTTTAATAGGATAGTGGCTAGTGGGCTTTCACTTTCAGCTAAGGCTATTGATGAAGATACTATCTTAAAAGAGGATAAAGAGAGTATTGCAAAATTCATGACAAAAGTCATAAATAATAAATTTTATGTTTCTACTGAAACAGACTTTGAAAAGTTTATTGATGAAATAAAGGTATATAAACTTCAAAATTCATTAGATGTGGTGTTTGTTGATTATATAAATAAATATATAGATTTTACTGATAGAGATATGCTGACTAATAAATTAGGTAAAATAAGTGGCATGTTAAAGTCTTTAGCAATGGAAGAGGACATTTGTGTTGTTTTAATGGCTCAAGCTAACAGGGTTATAGATAAAAAGGTGGGAGACAATGCAGTTGAAAAAATAGATTCAAGTGATATTCAAGATAGTGCTAGAATTGAGCAAGATAGCGATCAGGTAATAGGTCTTTATAGAAACGTTAAGCTTGATGACAAAATGTATAGAGAAAATTTATTTAATCAAGGTAAGCTTAAATATAATTCTAAAAATGCAGATGATAATCCAGAATGTATGAATGCAGTTATTATTAAAAATAGGCATGGAGATAGGGGGACATGCGCATTAAGGTGGCATGGAAGGTATTCTAGAGTAAGTGATTTTTAGGGGAGGTTATATTATGTTTAGTGATATTATAAGTGTTATTAGTGAAAGGGATAAGTATTTGGCATCGTTAATTGAAAGTATTGATAAGATGTTATTGGTTGATTCTTTTACTGTTATTTTAAAGTCTAGAGCTATTGGTGAGCGAGTTGTTAAGAATATTATTTTGATTGAAGGTATTACTGGTACTGATGAAATGAATCAAAAGGATAAGATTAATTTGCTTGAAAGGCAGGATTTTTTTAGGGATGATGTTTATAGATCTTTTCATACTTTAAGGGTTTTTGGGAATAGGGCCATTCATGATGAGCTTGAGGGTGTTTTTGAAACTTCTTTAATGGTTTGTAGGGTTCTTTATAGGGTTTTATCTTGGTATGTTATTGTATATGTTTGTTGTGATTTTGTGCCTAGTAGTTATATTGAGCCTGATATTATTGGCAGGATTGCTGAGTCTGAGAAGAGGGTAAGTGATGCTGTGAATTTGGTGTTGGGGAAGGCTTATGTTTGATTAGAGGCATTTAATATGGAATCAGCTATAAGGGGGTATAGCTGATTTTGTATTTAGAATTGTAGAAAGGATTGCCATGTTTTATTAATAATTTAATATGATTTAGCATTAATTGTTTAAAAAGATAGTTATATAAATTTATATGAAGTTAATATATATAAGTAAAGGAAGAGTATATGGGGGAAAGATGGCTAAGATAATTTCTATAATAAATTTAAAGGGTGGAGTTGCAAAAACTACAACTACAGTTGGATTAGCTCAAGTTCTATCAACAGAATTTAATAAGAAAGTATTAGTTATAGATTTAGATGCACAAACAAATGCAACAACTATGTTAATTGGGGAAGAAAAATGGCTTGAAGTAAATAAGGACAAGCAAACTATAGCTCAATTATTTTATGAAGGAGTATATCCTAAAAGTGAAAAAATATTTGATATTAATAAAGCAATATTGAAAGGAGTTTCTAATATTGATGAAGTAAAGTTAGTGGATCTTTTACCATCAAGCTTAGAATTAATAGATATACAAGAAGATGTAATAAAAACTCCAAGGGGAATTTTTTCAACTATTAGGCCAGTTGATTTACTAGGAAGGCAATTATCAAAAGTTAAAGAAAGGTATGATTATATATTAATAGATTGTCCTCCAAATTTAGGAGTAATAACAAGGAATGGATTGAAGGTATCAGATGTTTATATTATACCAACTATACCAGATATTTTATCAACATATGGAATTCCTCAAATAATTAGTAGAGTAAAGAAATATTCTAAGGAATTAGAAAGAGATATAAAGCCTTTAGGAATAGTTATAACTAAATATAGAGAGCAATCACCAGTTCATAGAAGGACTATAAAGAAATTACAGGAAGAAGTAGATTGTAAAGTATTTAATACTATATTTAAAGAAAACGATAGCATTGCAAGTGCTGCTGAATATATAAATAAATCTACTATAAGGCAAAAATGGGGATATGGTGGACAAGTTAATAATTTTATAGCATTAGCAAGAGAAATAATTGAAGCTATGGAGTGAATTTATGGAGAAGAAGTTAAAAGAATTATTTAATGTAATTATGGAAGAGATGAAAACCAATGATGAGTTTAAAAAGAGAATTGAGGTTGTTTTAGGGGGAGAAGATAAAGCTAAAAAGAAGGTTAAGAAAAAAGTTATTATTGAAGCTAAGTTAAATCCATTGCTGCTTATAAGTAATAGTGAAATGGAATTAAGAAACAAGCTTTCAGAACTTGAAGTTATTGATTTGAAAAATATTATTAAGTTTTATGAAATGGATAATACGAATTCTTGTAGTAGATGGAAAAAGAAAGAGAGGCTTATTAATTATATAATTGATGTTAGTAAAAGTCGAGTGAATAGAGGTAATGCATTCAGAGATTAATTATAAATACTGAAATAGAACAAGAAAAGATAGAGAAGTTTTTGGAGTTATATAATACCATAGATGTACAAATACCAAATTAAAGTCAATATTGAAGGAAACTATAGCAGTTAATGCTATAGTTTTTGTTTGTAACATATAGTACATAATTAGTACATAATCAATTATTTTATCTTTCATATACTTTTCTCTTGAATTTGAATAACATAAAGCAAAGGCTGAAAGCATCTTATTATTTTAATCTTCTAAACAATATTCAAGTTCTTCATTAGATAGATTTCCTAAATAAATATTATTTAAGTATTTGCTTAAAAATTTATAAGCATGTTTTATATCATCTAATGGAGTTGAAGGTGAATCCATTTTATATCTTGGAAAATATCTTGATAAATGAAGTGTAATATCTTTATTAATTGAAGATAAAAATTCACCAAGCTCTTTTAAAGTAATATCATCAGTATTTTCATTAGGAATCAAAAGTGTAGTAACTTCAATATGGCAGCCAAATTCATTGGTAATCCTTATAGAATTTTCAACTTCTTTTAATGCACCAAAGCAAAGAGTTTTATAATATTCATCATTACCTTTTAAATCAATGTTTAATGCATCAACATAAGGTAAAAGCTTTCTTAAAGGTTCTTCACAAATATATCCATTAGTTACAAGTACAGTTTTATGATTTTTATTTAATGATTTAATTTTTCTGCAAACATCATAAACATATTCATACCAAATACTAGGTTCATTATAAGTAAAGGCAAGACCTAAGTTATTCTCAAGATTTAAAGAAATATTAGCCATTTCATCTGGTGAAATATATTTACTTGGAGCTATTTCCTGGGAAATGCTGTAATTTTGACAAAAGGAGCATCTAAAGTTGCAACCAAATGAACCTATAGAAAGAATATAAGTCCCTGGATAGAAGTTGTATAAAGGCTTCTTTTCTATAGGGTCCATAGCAAGAGATGTTACCTCACCGTAGTTTAAACTATATAATTTAAGGCTTCCATCACTATCTTTATGAACTTCACGAACTTTACATATTCCCTTTTGTCCTTCAGTTAAATGGCTACATCTATGAGGACAAAGTTTACAGTTAACGTAATTATCAATTGTTTCATAAAATAAGGCTTCTTTTTTCATATTAATCACCATCTTCAATTTCTTTAAATCTTTCAACTTTAAAGCGTTGCAAAGTATAAGGCTCATTTGGAGATATATTTCCCTTTTCTCTAGCAATAGAAACTTGCTCTTCTGCATTATTTATGCCTTCAAGGTTAGGTAATAATAAACCTCTTTTATTACCACAAGATACTATAACACCATAAGTTTTAGGATCTAATTTATCAAAGGTTGTTTCCTCTGGTGGATATAATAAATCTACAGAAATATCAACATCTTTAAGTTCTTCCTTTCTAAGTGGTGAAAATCTAGGATCATTTACAGCTGCACTTATTGAATTTCTTATAATTTCCTCTGCAACTGTATCTGTTGTAGGTGAAATAGTTCCAATACATCCTCTTAAGTCACCATTTATTTTTAAAGAAACAAAAACTCCTTTTTTATCATTTAATAATTTTTCATCATTTATATCATCTAAGGAAACTAATTTACCTTCATTAAAGTATAAATCAAGATTTTTTCTAGCTAATCGGGTATAAATAGAGCCTTCCTTAATTCGTCTTTTATGTTCATTTTCTTTATTATTAATTATTTTAGTATATAAATCTTCAGATGTATCTTTTAAGCTACTATTTTGAGTGATGTCATTATAATTATTGTTAGAAGAATTGTTACTTTCAAGACATTTTTCTTTAAATTCCATAACTCCATAGCCAACTCCAAAAGGTCCTTCATAACTTAAAAGGGTAGAGTTTATATTATTACTATTTATTGCTCCAGCTAAAATATATAAAGAGCGTAATCCACATTCACCAGCTTCTCTTATTAAAGATTTATCTATTGTAAATAAGTCTTTTAAGTTGTTATTTTGTAAAATATTAATTAGCTTTTCATCAAACTCTTTTCCAGCAGGAGTATAAGGATATGGTCCATCTACAGTAAGCCTATGAGATAAGTCACCAGAGGCTATGAAGACAGCTTTTTTATTGCAGTCATTAACTGCATTTTTTATGCATCTACCAAAGTTCATAAGCTCTAAAGGTGATAGCATTCCATATGTTATGTGGACTAATTTAAAGGTTTTTGAATTTTTTAGAAAGTACAAAGGAACCATTGCACCATGATCAAGCTCTAAATCAATATTGTATAAATTAGAGGTTTTTTCATCTAAGGTCACTACTGGAATATTTTCTTTTGCAGCATTTTCTATAATTTTTGATGTAAGGGTAGTATCTATTTCAAAGTTAAATTTTATATTTGGTGCATTAAAGTTTTTTAAGTCTCCACTTAGGGTTTTGGATGTTATTATGGCAATTGCATCTCTAAATACTGTTCCATGTGGGGTTATTATTATAATTGTTTCTGGAGAGAGTTGGTTTATTTTTTTACCTACCTCCTCACATGCTTTTATAGTGTTTATTGCTTTGTTTTCGTTACCTTTTCCTATATCGGGAATGATAATTGGAGGGTGAGGCATTAGGTAGTAACTTAACATAGTTTTCACTTCCTTATTTTTTTATTACTTTAGTAGTATTACCTAAAATGTTTATTATTAGAGATATGAATATAGTGATTTGATTATGATATAAGTTTATGGAAAGTAATGGTGGTATTTATTTAAAAGTATGCTTATAGCATACCAATAGTGTTAGTGGATTTTATACAATAATGGTATTTAGTGAATGGGATAGCATTATTGTATTTTTTTATTGTATATAGTAAGTATTAATGAAAATGAGTGATTAATAGTTTAATATTAGAGTTTTTTGTAGTTGATTTGATATTTTACTATTAAATAGAGTTTTATTGAATATATGAAATAAAATATATTTTTTAAAAGTATTATATGTTTTTTTTATAAAGTAAAATTGTATTTAACATATAAGCAAATAAAAAAGAAATTGATATATATTATATAAATATAATTCAAATAAAAGGTAAATAACCCATTAAAAACATAAATTACTCATGACCAAATTCGACAAGGAATAAAATATTATTTTGTTATACTTAGTTAAGCAAGTTAGATTTACTAAAGAGAAGAAAAATAAAGATGGGATTATTTAAAGTATGTATGCTTTATATTAATAAAGACGATTTAGAAGGATTTATAAAAGAGTTAAAGTTTATTTGAGAAATAGATAATAATGACTATTTAAGGTGAAATTGTTAATTGTGAAATATGAAAGGAAGGAGTATGGTTATAATGATTACTATAGTTCTTCCTTTTATACTTTAAAGTGTGAAAATATAAAAAGAGAACTCTAGTATGCTCTTAGCAGACCAAAGTTTTATTAAGTAAAATTATAATATCATAAGGTATATATAATATGGTATAATATACCTCAAATTATATGATAATAAACGATAATAAAAATAGGTTTAATATTGTATAAGTTTATTTATTACATAAGAAATGGAGGAATAATGGTGGAATACTCGAGTTTAAGTGAAGAAGAAAGAATATATATAGAAAATTGTTTTATATTAGATTTAAATAAGGAAGAAAACTTGAATAAATGTATTGAAGTTATAGATAATTTTCTATTAAATTATAAAGAAGATTTTTTAGAAAATTTAAAGTACAAGCCTGTAGTTGAAATATTACTTAAAAGAATAAGTGAAAGTAATCAAATAAGTAAAAAAACAATAGAAGAAATAGCAAAGAAATATAATGAAGAGCATAACAAAAGTTTAATTATAAAAGAAGAGAAGATTAAAAAGGGATTATTTAGCTGGATTATAAAAATATTTAGAGGAATTGTGCAAAAAGAAATTAACATTGATACTACAGTTTATGATAATGAGGAAATTAAATTAGTTAATGAGTTTAATGTAATTGCTGAAAAAATAAATACATATATTAATGAAGTAAATAAGCTTAACAATATAATTAATGAATCAATCTTTAAAAGTATAATGAATAAAGCAATAATAGGTGAAAAAATAAATGAAGATCTGATTCAATTAATAGATAAATTAAAACAATATAGAATATACATAGCTTCGATGAAAAGTAATATTAATGAAGAATTAATAACGGAAATAATAGTTAAGTCAGAAGAAGAAAAAATAGAAGAGATAGCCGAAAAAAGTAGAGAAAATATAATACTAAAAGATACTGTGATAGATGAGAATGTAGAGAAGGATTATGAAAAAGTTGATAAGACAAATGAGATTATAACAGAGGATATATCAATTTTAAATGAAGAAAATGATAATAGTATCTATGATAATTTATTTATCGAGGATATATTTAATGATAATATTTTCAAAATATTTGTGAATTATTGTAGTGAAAACAATATTAAAACAATTAGTCAGCTTGAAGATTTTGATTTTAACGAATTGGATAAACTAAAAGGTTTTGGAGTAGGTAAGAAAGAAAAGCTTATTAACAAATATAGTGAAGTAATCGGTGAAAATTGTATTAAGAAAATAAAAAAAGAAAATACTTCAAATAGAGTTATAGAAAATAGAGTTAAGGATATTTATAAAAACTTAGATATAGCTGTTTTAGAGTGCTTTACTAAAATTAGTGGGAAAGTTATTGAACAAATTAAAGACGGTAATATAAGGACAATAGATGAATTATATACAGCAATAATTAGAAATAACTTTTCAATACCAAAATTAGGTGACGCAAAAATAAAGTATATTAAAGAAGCTTTTGATAATTTTGAGAAAGAACCAGTTGAATTAGTTAGATTGTTAATTGATGAAATTAAAGAAAATCCAGATTATGAAATATTAATAAAAAGATCTATTGAAAATAAGACACTTCAACAAATTGGTGAAGAAGAAGGGGTAAGTAGGGAAAGAATAAGGCAAAGAGAAAAGAAAATTGTTAATAATATTACTGCGTTATTAAAAATAATTATTGGAATTGTACAAAATAATGAAAGTAAATTACTTAGAATAGAAGAAATATTAGAAGTTGCACAATTTACTGATGAAGAAAAATATTGTTTAAAATATGTTTTAATAAATTTAGATAATAGTAATTATACATATATAGAAGAGTTAGATAAATTTTTGATAAATGGTGATATTAATGAAATAAAATCAAAGGTATCATCAATTTCAAATGGTATGCCAGATATAGTAAGCATTAAAAATGAACTAATATATGATCTGGAAGAGTATAGCGAATTAAATATTTTATCATTAGATGATGTTGTTAAGATATTAGTAGCCAAAGGATACAAAAAGGTTAATGATTATTTAGTGAGAGGAACTGTATCTAAAACTAAAATATATAACTTTATAGTAAAAGAATTTTTTAGGGAGGGTATTACTTTTAGTAATGATGTTGATATTGATAGATTTATTTCTATATTAAATGAAAACTTTGATATACAAGATGAATCGGTAAGAAATATAAAAGCCAAAATTGAAACAAGTTGTGTTTTATGTGATAGAGGAAGTTATATTCATCAAGAGTGGATTTATATTGATGAAAGATTATTAGATAAAATAAAAGAATATATTGATAATAATGACCACGAAACATTATATATTAATCAGGTATTCACTGAATTTGAATCAGAATTAAATAATGTAGGAATAAAGAATAGATATTATTTACAAGGAATATTAAAGTATTATTTTAGTGATAAGTACAATTTTACTAAAGATACTTTATATAAGGGAAATATAAAGCATGATAGAAACTATATTTTCAATAAATATATAAAGGAGAAAGGAAGAGCTGTAACTAAAGAAGATATTGCAAATGATCTTAAAGGTTGGACTCCTATTATGTTAACAACTGCAGAGGATGAGTGTAAGTATGTTCTAAAATGGGACAAAGGTGGATTTATCCATGCGAGTTTAATTAAAGTAGAAGTAGAGGAAATTAAACAAATAAGTGATACGCTTTTAATGGCTTTTGATGAAGATAAAGAATCAATAACTGATAATGAACTTTTTTATATATTAAGTTTAAAGTTTGAAAGGTTCTTGGATGAAAATAATATAGATAGTAGTTTTAAGTTATTCTCAGTTTTAGAGTATCTATTATCTAAAGTGTATTACTTCAAAAGACCTTATATATTAAAAAATAAACCTAAAGAAGCTATTTCAGCAGTTTATCTTATGAAGAAATTATTTAACAATAACTCTGTAGTTACATTAGATCAATTAAAAGAGTTTTGTAATAATATAAAATTAAATGATAGTACTAGAATGAGCTCAATTAATAAATTATTAAATGATGTAGTAGAAATTGAGAAAGAAACCTATATACTTAAGGAAAACTTTGAAGTAGATGAAACAGCAGTAGAGGTTGTTAAGAAGATTATTTTAGTTAAGCTAAATCAAAATGGATATGTTGCACTTAAGAGTATAGATGATTACTCATGTTTTCCTAATATAAATTACAAGTGGAATACTTATATTTTAAGAAGTATATGTGAGTGTTATATTCCAGAAGTTAAGGAGCTTAAAAAGCAGTTTTATGATAAAAGATACTCTGTACCAGTAATAGTAAATGTTGATTCTGAAATGAATGAGTTATTGGATTTAATAATAAAAGTATTAAAAAATGAATTTAATGGGAAAGTGGAGATGAATGAATTGTCACAATATCTAAGAAAAGGTAATTTAATTCATGATAAAATTCCATTTGAAATCTATAATTCTGATGAAATTATAGTTGAAGATAATATTATAAGATTAAAGTAATTGATAGAAAGTTGATGGGATACCTAAAGTTTAATAGGTATCCTGTTTTGAACAATGCATAAGTAATAATTATGGTATAATTACTTTATTATAAAATTGGAAATTGTGTATTATATAAATGAATTATATTTGAAAGGAAGTACTAATTTGGATAGAGATATTTTTAAATATTTAGAAAAGGATTATAAGGAATTATATAGCCTAGGAGAGGATATAAATAATTTAGTATTTACTTCTCCACATAGTGTTATATTAAAGTCAAGAGTTTTTATAGAAACATTAAGTAAAGAAATTGCAACTTTTGAAAAAATGGACGAGTTAAATAGTTTGAATTTAGCAGAGAGATTAAGTAAATTGAAATTTGCAGGATTATTTCCAAGTGAAATAAATGATTATTTTTTTCAAATTAGAATCAATGCAAATAAGGTAGCACATGAAGCAATCGAAGGAGAGTTACAAATTGCACTTAGTATACACAGATATATATTTAAAATAACATGTTGGTTTATAGAGACATATATTGATTATAATTTTAATGCACCACTATATAAGGACCCATTACCAAAATCAAATAAAGAAGAGAAAAAAGAAGAATCAAATTTATTAATTAGGTTAATGGGAAAAGTAGATTCTCTTATAAATTCAAATAAAAAAACTGAAGAAATGATATTGGAGAAGGTTTCAGGTGAAAATAATAGTAAAGAGAAAAATGTAAATGTAGAAGAGGACAGTAATAATAAGATAGTAGAAGAAAAAGAAGAAGTTGCTGTAAATAAAGAAGTTGCTATTACGAAAGATGTTACTGAAGTTAAAAAAGAGTGTCTCATTCAAGAATTATCAAAATTAAAAGAATCATCAAAAGAAGCCGTTGAAGGATTAAATACATTTAGTCCGTTTAAAAAATATATGCACGTAAATAGAGATGCGCAAAATGAATTACAAGATATAATTTTTGAAGCTGAAAAAAAAGAAGATTCTCAGTTAATACTAGTATGTGGTAGTGTCGGAGATGGTAAATCACATATTATTTCATACTTTAAGAGTAAGTATCCAGAGATTATGAATAACTTTAAATTACATAACGATGCAACAGAAAGTTTAGAACCAAATAAAACTTCGATGGATACATTAAATGATATTTTAGATAATTTCAGTGATGAAAAAATAGATACAAGTACAGAAAAGTTAATTTTAGCAATTAACTTAGGTACATTAAATAATTTTATTGACTCAGATTATGGTAAGAGGTTTACAAAGTTACAAAAGTATGTTGAAAATAAAAAGATATTAGAAAAAACTATAGTGGAAAATAAGTTTGACTCTTCTAGTAATATTCAATTTATTAACTTTAGTGATTATAATTTATATACGTTAAAAGATGGAAAAGTACAATCAAAATATATAAAAGAACTTATAAACAAAATCACTAATCCATCAGAAGTAAATGATTTTTATAATTCATATAAAGAAAATTGTAGTAACTGCAAAAATAAAGATAAATGCCCGATTAAAGCTAATTATGAATTGATAAGTGAAGAGAGTGTTCAAAATGCCATAGTAGATTTATTAGTGCAATGTATTATAAAGAAAAAGATTATTATTTCAACAAGAGCTTTATTAAATTTTATGTATGATTTGATAATTGCAAGATCACATATAGATGTGAACTCACCTATGTTTAAAGATAAGATTGGGAAGCTTAAAAATGAAGAATATATAAGTTCACTAACACCTAATATAATCTTTGATCATAAAGAATTATCATTTATATTTAATGCATTAAGTACTCTAGATCCTTTAAATGTAAGAAATGAAAAGGTTGATGATTTTATTATTAAATTTAATAATTCAACTGAATTAATGGAATTCTTTGATGAGTATATAGATTATCCAAAGGGATATATAGAAAAGATATATAATGTTAATTTTGAGGAATTAGAAGGTAGAAGAATAAAAAGTAATTTATTAAAGTTATTTATAAGAAGCTATTATCTTTGTGGCAAAGGTGATTTATTTTCATTAAAAGATGAAGTATATGAAAACTTTATAAGGTATTTATATTTCTGGAACAAGGGTGACAAGGCAAAACTTATTGGATTATATGGAGAAATGAAGGATGGTATTTTAAAGTGGAATGGTGAAGCAGAAAAGAACCATATTAATATATTTGTTGGTAAAAACCAAGTTAAATATAAGGTAAGTGAAGAATTAGAGTTAAAAGCTGATGTAAGTAATTTGCCAAATAATAATGATAATGAACTTATTAAATTCTTAACTGAAATGGAGCTTAAATATAAAGGTGATGGATTAGAGAACTCTTGTGGAGTAGATATTGATTACTCACTATATGAATTATTAATTAGAGTTAGAAATGGATATAGACCAAATAAAAAGGACAAGAATAATTTTATAAAATTTATTGAATTTATAAATAAAATAGAATGTGCAGGTACTCAAAATAGTAGGTTAACGTTCACTGAAAAAAATAGAGAAGAAAATAAAAAGTATAGATTAGAGTTTGATGAAGAATTTGAAATATATAGATTTGTGGAGATTTAAGAATGAATATGATGGATGAATATAAATTAGATTTAGATGAAGTAAAAAAAAGGTTTTTCCCAAATGAATCAATAGCACATAAACACAATATAAAATTTAAATTATTACCTTATGTAGCTAATGATAAGAATTTAGTATTAGATTTTCAAGGTGTAGTAGGTGAACTATCAAGAAGAATGTCTGGAAAAGAACTTAAAGAAAATTTTGATGTAGATTTATTTATTAACGAGGCTATAGAAAGAATTAGTGAGTTTGATGGAGAGAATAGTAAAGAGGTATTAAAAGATATTATTAGAACAATGTTTATTGATAATGGTAAGTTAGTTGATTTTGATGTTAATACAATTAATTATTTACAATCAACCAACGATGATATTAAAATAGCAAAATTTTTATTTTCAATATTCTTTGATGATAGTTTACAAGAAAATATTCAAGAGTGTTATATTAAAAAAACAAATAATATTCTATATAACTTGGTATTAAGTAGTCTACCAGAATTAAAAAGTAAAAAATATAAAAAAGAAGAGTATAATTGTTATTTGCCATTTATAAAGGAATTATTTTTAAAAGATTTTAAGTTTATTCTTAGTAATGAAGAGTTATATAGGAGTTCTTTAAGAAGGTTAATAGAATATTACTATATGTTTTATGTATCACAATTAATTGTAAAGTTAAGTAAATTTGAAAAAGCTGATATTTATAGTCCAGATAAAATTTATTATACATTAGAGTGGGAAAGCACATCAAAAAATAGAACGGCATATAAATTTGGATGGGAATTATTAAAGGGAAAAGTGGATTGTATATATTCTCATGCAATAACATTAGAATTATTAAATCATCATACACTAGATAAACAGTTAACATACAAGGATTTATATGATCTATTCAGTAAGTCTATTGATAAAATAAGTTTGAAAATAGAAATTTTATCCCTTATAGATGTATATATCGATGGTATAAAAGATGTTGAGTGGCAGAATTTTAAAGAAATAACACATGAAAGTGAAGAGGAAGTTTTTAAATATGTTTACAAATTATTTGATACTGTTGAATATCAATTCAAAAGTTCAACAAGGGGAAGGGCATATGATGCTTACAAAAATTGGTTTGTGAAGTTTGTATATGACGAATTGTCAAGCTAAGTGCAACACTTAGCTTGTTCTTCGTTAAATGCTTCTAACGGTGTCTTGTATCCA
>NZ_JBCOAB010000055.1:0-19250 GCF_040227035.1 Clostridium sp. RTP31139st1_H3_RTP31139_211217 | reverse complement strand
TGTACAATTATTTTTTTGAAAATATAGAAAAAGAGCTATCGCTAGCGGATTTTTTTACCCGCTATTGCGACAGCTCCATTTATATTTAATCACAAAGATCAGAATGCTTTGAAATAATTTTATTAACTAATCCATATTCTAATGCTTCGGTAGAAGTTAACCAATAGTTTCTGTCAGTATCTTTATTAACCTTTTCTATAGGTTGATTAGTTGCTTCACTAATTAAATTATTAATTCTAGTGCGGACTCTAAGTATTTCTTTTGCTTCAATTCCAATATCAGTAGCAGGACCGTTAAATCCACCTAATGGTTGATGTATCATATATCTTGTATTAGGTAATGAATATCTATTTTCTTTTTCAGCGGCAA
Source organism: Clostridium sp. RTP31139st1_H3_RTP31139_211217 (assembly GCF_040227035.1). Lineage (NCBI taxonomy): Bacteria > Bacillati > Bacillota > Clostridia > Eubacteriales > Clostridiaceae > Clostridium > Clostridium sp. RTP31139st1_H3_RTP31139_211217. The sequence continues at coordinate 18,881 of NZ_JBCOAB010000055.1, read as the reverse complement.
GATATATAGTTATTCCCGCGCTAGCTACCCAGCCTGTACCAATCATAATAACCTTTGGCTTAATAAATTTAATGACGTCATGTATTGTATCAGCAGATTCAACATGTCCACCCTGACTATTTATAAATATTTTAATTGGTTCATCGCTTAATTCTTCAAGAATTAATAGTTTAGTACATACCTTCTCAGCTAATTCTTGATTAATTTCACCAGAAATAAAAAGAGTTCTGGATTTTAATGATTTTTCTGTAAGTATACTAGAAAAATTTTTTGATTCTTCTTTGTATTTTTCATTATCATTTACAGTTTGATTATAATAAAACATTATGGTAACACCTTCTTATCAATTAATATTGTTTTACTAATTAATAATATATTACCTATAATAGGAAAATAGAAGTTTATAGACTATAATATTTGAGAAATATTCAAAATTTATTTTTAGTATAAATTAAGAAGTAGGGTATCTTTTTTAGGGCTTATGTGATTATAATTACTTATAAAATGTATAATTGTAAGTTGTAGTAATATTATAAATAAATATATAATTATATAAGAAAATTACTACAGTAATAACATAGAGGTAAGTTATGAAAATAGATGAATTAATAAATAAGAACTATGATAAGCTAACTCAAAATGATCATCAAATATTTAATTATATAATAAAAAATCAGCAAGAATGCAAGGAAATGACTTGTGAGCAAATCGCAGATAAATGTCATGTTTCAAGGACAACATTACTTAGATTTTGTCGGAAGTTAGATTTGAATTCATTTGCAGAATTAAAATATGTATTGAAATTATCGGATTCTGAAGTATATGAAAATACAAATTTAGATATAGAAGAAGCATGTCAAACATATCATAAAATAATAGATGAAATAAAAGAGCATCAATATAAAAATGTGTGCTCATTAATATATAATGCAGAAACTATCTACATATATGGGACAGGCAATGCTCAAAAAGCAGAGGCAGAAGAATTTAAAAGAATATTTTTATCAGCAGGAAAATGTGTTATAGATTTATTTGATTTAGGTGAAGTACAGTTTATGCAAAATAAATTTGCGGATAAAGACTTATTTGTAATTGTATCACTTTCAGGAGAAACAGCAGAAGGAATTCAAATATTAAAAGCTATTGAAAGTACGAAAATAAAGACATTATCAATAACTCGTTTTGAAAATAATACAATTGCAAGAATATGCAAGGACAATCTTTATGTATCAACAAAGATGCTACATGGATTACAAAATTTATCTTATGAAATGACAGCAGCTTTTTATGTGCTCTTAGATATATTATTTGTAAACTATCTTGAGTATACTAGGGAGAATAAGAGATGAATATAGAAGAATTAATGAATATATATTATAGTAATTTAAATGAAAATGATAAGTTAATATGCAAATATATAATAAATAATAAAAACACTTGTTATAAGCTTTCTATAGATGAATTTGCAGCAAGGTGTAATGTATCAAATACCACGTTATTCCGTTTTGCAAAGAAAATTTCTCTACCTGGCTTTAGTGAGTTAAAGGCTAGATTGCGCCTTGAAGTAGAAGATAAAAGTAATGAATGGATAGACTTTTTAGGCACTGTTACTGATAGTTATCATAAGATGGTTGAAGATATTAAAAATCGTGATTGTACTAGTATATTTAATAAAATGTATAAAGCTAAAAGAATTATTGTATATGGTAGTGGATATGCACAAGCTAGGGTTGTTAGTGAGTTTAAGAGAATATTTCTACCTACCCAAAAAACTATTTTTAATATGCATGGATATGATATGGTTGAGGCTGTTGGAACATTAGCAAATGAAGATGACTTTGTAATTATTATTTCTCTTTCTGGAGAATCAAAGGGAGTAATTAAGGTTGCAAAAGACTTAAGATTAAAAGGAGTTCCAACTTTATCTATAACAAGGATGATGAATAATACTTTAGCAGCTTCATGTGAAGAAAATCTTTATATAAATTCAATAGCATTACCAAAGGAATATATTTTAGATTATGAAATATCAACTCCATACTTTATTTTAATTGAATTGTTATTTTTAAAGTATCAAAAATATTTAGCTCAAATATAAGTAATATTTTTATGTACATATTTTCAGTAAATGAAATAATGTGCAGAGTATGGACATATTTTTTAAAAGAGGCAACATTATTGATTGCTTCTTTTTTATTTGATACTATAGCTTTGACAGTAAAAGAGAGGAGCAGGATATGTATCGAATACTATTTTTTGATATTGATGGTACTTTAAGAGATGAAGCTTATGGAATACCTGAGACTGCTAAGACTGCGGTAAATATATGTAAGGAAAAAAACTATTATATTTGCTTATGTACAGGTAGAACTATTGGAACAATAACAGAAGACGTATTAGCTTTAAATGTGGATGGAGTTATTGCTGGTGGAGGATCTCATATTGAGTTTCATAAGAAACTTATTAAAAAATCTTTCTTTAAGGAGGAGAAAGTTAGAGCGGTAAATATTTATTTGAAAGATAAAAATGATGATATCGCTTTTACATTTGAAACAGATGATATCGTTTTTATGAATAAAGAAGCAGTAAAGATACTAACTTCTCTTAATGAGGAAAAGTTTAAATCATTAACAGATAAACAAATGCAATTTATTGAAGAACATCAAAAGATAGTTTATGAAGAAAATATACACAGATTCAATGAAAAACTTCACAGGGTTAATAAGATTTGCTTGTGGGCAAGTGAAGAGATATTTGAAGAAATAAAGAACATTTTTTCAGGAGATGAAATACAGTTAGCTCAAAGTTTTAGATTTGACTTTCGTAATTACTATGAAATAATTCAAAGTGATTGTAATAAGGGGGAAGCTATACTAGATTTGTGTAATCATTTAGATATTCCTATAGAAAAAACTATAGCTTTTGGAGATGGAAGAAATGATATAGATATGCTAAAGACAGTGGGTACAGCTATTGGAGTTAAGGGTGGAAATGAGGAAATATTTCAGTATGTTACTTCAATTTGTGAAGAGCCAATGAAAGATGGAATTTATTTAGAATTAAAGAGAAGAAATATTATATAAAGGAGTGTAGTTGTGAATAGACAATGGTGGCAAAAAGAAATTGTTTATCAAATATATCCAAAAAGCTTTAATGATAGCAATGGAGATGGAATTGGTGATATAAAAGGAATAACGGAAAAGTTAGGTTACTTAAGTGATTTAGGAGTAACAATGCTTTGGATTTGTCCAATATATAAATCACCTATGGATGATAACGGGTATGATATAAGTGATTATTTTGATTTAGCACCTGAATTTGGGATAATGGAAGATTTAGATGAGCTTATTGAGAAAGCTAGTGAAAAGGGAATAAAAATAATTCTTGATTTAGTTATAAATCATACATCAGATGAGCATAAGTGGTTTGAAGAGGCTATTAGGAATCCGGAAAGTAAGTACCATGACTACTATATATTTAAAGAGGGAGAAGAAGTGCCAAATAACTGGAGATCAGTATTTGGGGGGAGTGTTTGGGAAAAGGTTAACGGAAGAAATGAATATTACTTCCATGCGTTTGGTAAGAAACAACCTGATTTAAACTGGGAAAATGAAGAAGTTCGTAAAAGTTTATATGATATGGTTAATTATTGGTTAGAAAAGGGGATTGCTGGGTTTAGAATAGATGCAATTACATTTATAAAAAAGGATTTAACATATAAAAGTTTAGAAGCTGATGGAGTTGATGGATTAGTTAAATGTACAAAAACATCTAGAAATCAACCAGGTATAGAAAAGTTTTTACATGAGCTTAAAAGAGAAACTTTTAATAAGCATAATTGTGTTACAGTAGCTGAAGCGCCAGGGGTAGGTTATGATGAGCTTGATGATTTTATTGGAGAAGATGGTTATTTTTCAATGATATTTGATTTTAAATATGCTGATTTAGATATTGCATCTGGTAGTGAGTGGTTTAAAAGAGTACCATGGACGGTTAAGGATTTAAGAGAAAGAATAATGGCAAGTCAAATGGCTATTCAAGAATATGGATGGAGCGCAAACTTTATTGAAAACCATGATCAACCAAGATCAACAACAAAATATTTATTAGAACAACAAAATAATAAAGAGGCCATTAAAATGCTTGGAGCTATGTATTTCTTATTAAGAGGAACTCCATTTATATATCAAGGTCAAGAGCTTGGAATGACAAACTTTGAAAGAAAATCAATAGATGAATTTAATGATATTTCAAGTATTGATCAATATTATAGATCAATTCAAGAAGGACTTAGTGAAGAGGAGGCTTTAAAAGTTATAAATCTAAGAAGTCGCGATAATTCTAGAACTCCATTTCCTTGGAACTCCTCAGAGTATGGTGGATTTTCAAAAGTAAAGCCATGGCTTGGAATGATAGAAAATTATAAAGAGATAAATGCAGAGGCTCAAGTTGGACAAGACGATAGTATATATGAATTCTATAAAAAGATGATAGATTTTAGACAAAATAGTATTTATTCAGAGTGTCTAATTTATGGGAATATTACCGCAATAGATACAGAAAATGATGAGGTAATTGCATATACTAGAAAAGATGGAAATGAAACTATATATTGTTATTTTAATTTTAGTCAAAATAAAGTTTTTGAACCTTTAAATATAAAATCTAAAAAAGTTATTTTTAATAATCTTAAAGAAGTAGATATTAGTGAGGATGGTATAATTTTAAAACCAAATCAAGCTTTACTAATTACTATTTAATAAAATGGGAAGAGGTGTAATAATGAGTAATAAATATTTAAATATTGCTGAAGAGGTTATAAAGGTAGTGGGGAAAGATAATATTCTTTCCGTTACCCACTGTGCTACAAGATTACGTTTAATCGTAAAGGATCATGATTTAATTAATGATGAAGAAGTAGAGAAAATAGATGAAGTAAAAGGTGTTTTTTATACTTCAGGACAATATCAAATTATTTTAGGCACTGGAATAGTTAATAAGGTTTATGCAGAAATTCAAAAATTGGGTTTAAAAACTATGAGTAAGCAAGAACAAGATGCAGTTGTTAAGGACAATGAAAAGGGTTTAAAAAGATTAATGAGAATATTGGCTGATATATTTGTACCTATAATTCCAATTATAGCAGCAACGGGACTTTTCTTAGGACTTAAAGGTGTTGTGTTTAATGATTCGATACTTGCTTTATTTGGAGCATCAAGTGCCGGAATACCTGAGTCACTTCAAGCTTTAGTTTCAGTACTTACTGATACAGCATTTGCTTTCTTACCCGCTATAATTTGTTGGTCAGCATTTAGAGTTTTTGGCGGAACTCCTGTAATCGGTATAGTAATCGGTTTAATGCTTGTATCACCAATATTACCTAATGCTTATTCAGTTGCAGATCCTAGTAGTGGTATTGAAGCGTTAAGATTATTTGGTATTCCTATAGTAGGATGTCAAGGTAGTGTTATTACAGCAATCATTACTGGATTTTTAGGTGCTACTCTTGAAAAGAAATTAAGAAAAGCAATGCCTAATGTTTTAGATTTAATATTTACTCCATTTATCGTTATGTTAGTTATGTTAGTAGTTGTTTTCCTTGGTATAGGACCAATAATGCATAATATTGAACTTGGTATGGTTGGAATGATAGAGAACTTAATTAAATTACCTTTTGGTATAGGGGGATTTGCTATTGGTGTTATTTACCCATTATCAGTTTTAACAGGATTACATCATACTTTTGTAATGATAGAAACGTCATTACTTGCCAATACTGGATTTAATCCGCTTATTACACTATGTGCAATGTATGGATTTGCAAATGTTGGCGTATGTTTAGGATTTGCTTTAAGAAGTAAAAATGAAAAGATTAAAGCTACAAGTATAGGTGCTATGCTTTCTCAGTTATTTGGTATAAGTGAGCCAGTATTATTTGGTTTATTAATTAGATATAAATTTAAACCTTTATATGTAACATTAATAACTTCAGGTGTGGGTGCAGCACTTTTATCAATATTTAATATTAAATCTAATTCTTATGGATTAGCAGTTGTACCATCATATTTAATGTATATTTATGAAGGAAAACAATTACTATTTTATACATTAATATCATTAGGCTGCATAGCAGTGGCATTTTTATTAACTTGTGCTTTTGCGATACCAAAGGAACTTACAAAGAAAGAGGAAATTATAACTTATAAAAATAAGGAACAAATTATATAGAAAATTATAAATAAGGTGCATTCTGCTTTGAATGTACCTTATTTAATATTACATATATAAAGTTAAAAAAGTGAATCCTTGATAAATAAAAGTAATGAGATAAAGTTCTTTTATCCTATTACTTACAATATTTTATTCAAAAGGTCTAACTCTTAATTTTATACCTAAATCATCACATACTTTTTGGCTAGTCTTAATATCATCTTCACCAATACAATCAACTACAGTAAATACAACGTTTGGAATATAAGATTTGCATGATACTGCAAATTTTTTCATAGCTTCGTAAGATTCAATTCCAAATTTATTCTTAGTTATTTCATAAAATTCTTCAGCAGTTGGAGCATTAAGACTAATTGAAACTGTATCAATTAAATCTTTTAATAAAGGTGCAATTTCTTTTTTGTTAATTAAGTCGCCCAATCCGTTAGTATTTATCCTTGTTGGCATATTTGAATTTCTTTTCTTTATATATTTTGAAATTTCAATTATTGCATCTAATCTTTCTGTTGGTTCTCCAAAACCACAGAAGATAATTTCATCATAAAGGCTAATATCTATAGATTCAAACTCAGCAATTACTTCTTCAATTGTTGGTTCCTTTTGAAGCCATAAGCTATTAGTTTCAGCCATTTTTTTTGTCGTTCTTAAACAAAATGTACAGGCACAGGGACAACGATTAGTTAAATTCACATAAATATTTTTCTTTATTCCCCTTGCTTCCATTTCATCAATAGTTATATTTTTTAAGCTTATAAAATTACCCTTATCACTAGTATATAAAATAACCATTTAAACACATCCTTTTATATTATTTTAATTCAGTTAAAAATTCTTCAAAACAAACACCATAGCTTCCAGGTAAGTTTAAATCAGTAGTAAACTTTAATGATTTACTAATAAAGCTCGTAGCCTTTTCAACCGAAGACACAAAATCTTCTCCTTTAACAATACTAGCTGATACAATAGAGGAAAAAATATCACCGGTGCCTGAACGATCGCCACCTATTTTTTCAACCTTTATAATTTTAAAGGGTTTATCAGTTTCAAATATAAAGTTTTCTATTGCTCCTTGTCTTTGTAAACCTGTAATTACTATTTTGCTTGGACCTTCAAGTGATAATCTTTCACATAAAGAATATAATTCTTCATGAGTTGGAGTTTCATTGGGATAAGGTAAGTCTAATAATCTACAAAGCTCAGTAAGATTAGGTGTTAAAACATCTGCATATTTTATTAAGTTTTGCATCTCTTTGCACATTTCATCTGTATAAGTGGAATAAAGTTTTCCATAATCACCCATAACGGGATCGATTAAAACTATATTATCTTTTGTTTTAAATTTTTCTAAAAATTCTATTACTATTTTTATTTGCTCTTTTGATCCTAAAAATCCAGTACAAATTCCATCAAAATTTAATCCTAGAGTTTCCCAATTATTTATATATTCTCTCATTTTAGGAGTATAATCTTCAAAGAAAAAATTATTGAATCCAGTATGATTAGATAGGATTGCTGTTGGTATAAAACAACATTGAACTTTAAGTGCTGAGATAATAGGTAAAGAAACTGCTATAGAGCATCTACCAAAGCCAGTTATATCATTTATAAGCGCTATTTTTTTCTGATTAAATCCCCTCATTTTTTTCACATCCTTTAAGTAATAATTATAAAAGAAGAGTATAGGAAAATCAATTTTAAAAGCTTTGTAACGATACAATATTGAAGTTACAAAGCTTATTAATTGATATTATATTAGAGTATTACTATCTATTTATATTTTTTATTATTAAGATATTTTTGTAGGAAATTTCATAAGTAATATAAATATTATAGGGGATTTTTTGTAAAGTGATAAAAGAAATTACTAATAATGACATAAAGTATTATTTTAAAGATAGAGTATTTGATGAATAAGTTTGAAATAATATATTTAAAAATAGATAAGATGGAGTAAACTTATGTTGTACAGTATATTAAAAGTACTATAAAAAATAATTTATATGTAAAATTTTTTTTAATAAAAAAATACGACTACAAATGTCGTATTTAAGGAATATTATATATAGTGAAAATGAATTAATGCATAAAAAGATTTTAATTTATAAGGAAGTGTAGACATGAATAAACTTATGGAACAAGCAAATTTAATAAAGGATGATATCGTAGAATTTAGAAGAACCATCCATAAAAATCCAGAGGTTGGGGATAAATTGCCTAAAACTAAAGCTTATGTAATGGATAAGTTAAAGGAGTTTGGTTATGAGCCAGAAGAGATATGTGAAAGTGGTATAGTTGCTACAATTAAAGGAAATAAGCCAGGTAAAACATTTTTACTAAGAGCAGATATGGATGCGCTACCAATGGCAGAAGCTACTGAATGTGATTTTAAATCAAATAATGGATGTATGCATTCTTGTGGACACGATATGCATACAGCAATGCTTTTAGGTGCAGCAAAATTACTTAGACAAAATCAAGATGAGATAGAAGGAACTATTAAACTAGTATTCCAACCAGATGAAGAAGGATTTACTGGAGCTAAAAAGATGTTAGCGGCAGGCGTACTTGAAAACCCTAAGGTTGATGCAGCTATGGCAATGCACGTACATTCTTCTACACCATCTAATGTTGTATTATGTGGTTTAGGAACTAGTATAGCTGGATGTAATAGATTCAGAATAGTTGTAAATGGAACAGGATGCCATGGAGCTATGCCAGAACTTGGGGTAGATCCAATAAATATAGCAGCACACATATATATATCTTTACAAGAAATTATTGCAAGAGAAATATCAGCTACAAAACCAGCAGTTGTAACAATAGGAAAATTTGTAGGGGGAGAAGCACCTAATATAATACCTGGAGAAGTTGTTATGGAAGGTACAATAAGAGCTTTAGATAAAGAAGTTGGAGAATTTATATTTGATAGAATGAAGGATATAGTGGAATCTACAGCTAAGATGTTTAGAGGAGAAGCTAAATTAATAGAATTATCATCAGTACCACCATTAACAAATGATACTGAACTAGCTAAGGAAGTTACTTCTTATGTAAAAGACTTAGTTGGTGAAAAGGCTGTGTGCTTATTTGAAGGTGGAGGAATGGGATCAGAAGATTTTGCATCTTATTCATATGAAGTACCAAGTGTTTACCTTATGTTAGGTGCTGGTACTAAGCAAGAAAATCCATTATATGGTGAACCAATGCATAATGAAAAAGTTGTATTTAACGAAGATATATTAGTTACTGGAGCCGCTATGCATACATATTGTTCTATTATGTGGCTAAAAAATAATAAATAAGAAATTTAATAGCAATAATTATGAGATTATTGGAAATTTTATTTTATTTATTAAGAAGTAGTTCTAAAGTTACAATTAAGGAACTTGCTACAGTTTATAATGTATCACCTAGAACGATTCAAAGGGATTTAGATAAATTATCAGTATTAGGTATTCCGATAATAATATATAGGGGAAAAAATGGCGGAGTTATTATAGACGGAGATTATGTAATAAACAGACAAATATTAAGAAATAATGATTATGAAAAGCTAATGTTTTCAATATATATTTCTGAAAATATAAGTAAGGATATAGAAGAGGCAAATTTAATTGATAGGTTTAAAATTTTGGATAAGGGTAACTCTACGAAAGCCCTAGAAAAATTAAAGGAGCATTTTATAGTAGATTTATATGATGAAAAGTTTGATGCTGAAAGTAATATATGTAAGGAAATTGATAAAGCTTTAGAAAATAAGAATTATATAGAGATAGATAGTAAAAAAGGTAAAATAACTTTACTTCCAATTTCTTATGTTTTAAGAAAAGAAGGACTATGTTTATATGGATATAATGAAGAATATAAATTACTTTTAATAAAAGATATATATAATGTTGTAGTTATAAATAAAAAATGTAAAGCTAACATAATTGATTATAGAATAAATAAAAAAAATATCAAAATAGTATAAAAATATGAAAAATAAGACATTAAATGTCTTATTTTTTTTATTATCATTATAATTATTGGAATAATTATGAAAATGTAATTGTATTCATTGGATAGTGATGGTAAAAGTGGAGAATGATATAAATGAAAAGAAACATAAAAAAAATAATATTATTTATTATGGTATTATTTAATTTATTAATTAAATATAATGTAGTTTATGCTGATAAAATAGAATTTTGTAATGAATCAACTGTACAGGAAAATAAAATAAATTTCAAAAATTTAACTGTAAATGATAGATTATCAAGTAATCTTATAACAGATATTTATCAAGATTCCATAGGTTATATTTGGATAGGTACAGAGGATGGATTAAATCAATATAATGGTAATATGCTAGTAAAATATTCTTATGAAAATAATACTGAAAACAGTATTGCATCACCACATATTACAAGTATAAATGAAGATAGACATAAGAATATATGGGTTGGGAGAGATTATGGATTAAATATTATCAACAGAGATAGAGATAAGATAATAAGAATAGGAGCGGAAGAAGGTAAGGACTCTGAATTATCTAATGGGGATATAACAACGATATATAGGGATAGTAATGATACCATGTGGATTGGAACTAAATATGGATTAAATAAATATGATGAGGTTAATAATAGATTTATAAAGTATTATTCAGATGGTAGCAATAGTAGCATAACTAATAATTACATAACTGACTTACAAGAGGATGATTTTGGATACTTGTGGATATCGACTATAGATGGAATAGCTGTTATGAATTTAAATACAAATTCTATATATAATAGCAAAAATGAAAATGATAAATTAGAATATGTATATGAAATAGATAAAAATTGTAAAGGAGAAATATGGATATAAGCTAAAAGTGGTATATTTAAAGTAATAAATATAGATTATGAAACAGGAAGTTTTAACGTTGATATTAGAATAGAAACAGAATCATATAATAATGTAACCCAATTATTACATAAAAGCAATGGAGATATGTGGCTTTCAGAAGGAAATGGGTTAATAAGATATATTATAAGTAGTAATAAAATAAAGATATATAATGCGGCACCTAATTATTTGTTGAGTAATTCAATAACATGTTTATATGAAGATAGAAGTGGAGTGCTATGGGTAGGTACTAATAAGGGAATTAGTATATTAAATATAGAGCAGCAATTTAGTAATACAATAAATAATATATTAAATAAATATGGAATATATGAAAGTAGTATAACAACATTTTGGGAAGATGATAATAACGATTTAAGGATAGGAACTGATGAAAATGGATTAATTAAGTTTGATATATCTGAAAATGATATGGTGAGATTTGTTTTTGATGAAAATGACATTTATTCTTTATTAAGTAATAAAATTAAGTGTATATTAGAAGGAAGGAACAATAATATAATAATATTAACTGAAAAGGGAGTAAATTCAATAAATAAAGAAACATATAGAGTTAAGTCATATCCTTATGATGAAATGAATATAAACCTTTTTATGAATAAAAACTTTAAAATTATAAATGATGGTAAATATTTATGGATAGCAACTATGGATGGATTATATAGGGATGGATATGAAGATCATGAAGTAATTGATTATAAAGATAATTTTTTACAAAATGGAATTAAAAACTATAAAATATACGATATTTTTCAAGATGAAAGTGATGAAAATATTCTTTGGTTAGCTGGAGGATTAGAAGGGGGATTAATAAAATTTCATAAAACAGAAGGGGTAATTAAGAATTATTTATCAAGCTCAGATAAAAATTCATTAAGTTATGATTCTATAAACTGTATTCAAGGAGATGGTAAGGGAAACCTTTGGATAGGAACTGAATGTGGTTTAAATAAGTTTAATATTAAAGAAGAAAGCTTTATTAATTATTATGAGCAAGATGGATTAGCTAATGATTATATAAATAGTATAATTATAGATAATAGTATGAATTAAGAACACCATTAAATATAATTTTATCTGTGCTTCAATTATTAAATTCCTTAGAGGAGAAGGGAAATATAACTAGGGAGAAAGCTTTGTACTATATAGATGTAATAAAGAAAAGCTCTAATAGTTTATTAAGTATAATAAATGATATTATAGATAGTTCTAAGATAGAATCTGGTGCTTATAAAATAAGTAAACAAGAAAATATTGATATAGTATATTTAGTAGAAGAAACTGCATTAAATATGAGTGAGTATATTAACAATAAGGGAATTGAATTAATAATTGATCCAGAAATTGAAGAATTACCAATATGTTGTGATTCAAAGGAAATAGAGAGATGTGTTGGTAACCTTATTGGAAATGCAGTTAAGTTTACAGAAAAAGATGGGAAAATTAAAGTTTTAATTAAAGAGCAAGATAATACTGTAAGTATTTCTATTGAAGATAATGGTCTTGGAATATCTAAGGATGATCAAGAATTTATATTTAAGAGATTTGAGCAAGGTGGTAATGTTAATTCAACTAAGGTGAGTAGTAGTGGAGTTGGATTAACGTTAGTTAAGTATATTGTAGAGTTACATGGTGGACATGTTGAGTTAGAGAGTGAGTTGGGGAAAGGAAGTAAGTTTACACTAGTGTTACCTATAAATTAAAAAGTGTTAATATTATTTTAGAACTTCTATAATTAACATTAAAATTAGATTATCAACTAATTTAATAAATGTTATTTATAGAAGTTTTGCTTTTATTATTAATTTAAAATATGTGATATAATTATTGAAATTTTTATTAATGAATATATAATTATTTTGAATAAATAAAATATAGTAAATTTAGTGGTTAGAGTTAATACTTTAGCTACTTTTATTTATGCAAAGAAAGGAATAGAACTGTGGATATAAAAGACGTTTTAAATTCTAATATATTTAAAGTATGGGTAAGATTTATACTTGCATCTGTAGTTGGAGTAGTATTAAACACGATATATACAGTGGTAGATGGAATATTTATAGGACAAGGAGTTGGGGAAGTTGGACTTGCCGGAGTAAATATTGCATGGCCAGCAGTAACTCTTATTGTTGGAATAGGACTTATGATAGGAATTGGTACTAGTAGTATAATGGCAATTTATATGGGAAAAGGTAAAAATAAAAAGGCTGAAAAAACATTAGGAACTTGTATTAGTTTAATAATTATTGTAGGAGTTACAATTACTATATTAGGACTTATATTTAGAGGGCAAATAATTAAAATACTAGGGGCAACTCCAGATACTATGCAAAGTGCAATTGATTATTATACAATAATATTTATAATTGCAATACCATATATGTTTGCAACAGCTTTAAATCCAATAGTTAGAACTGATGGAAGGCCAGATTTATCAATGATTATGATAGGCGTTGGAGCAGTTGCAAATATAATATTAGATTGGTTATTTGTTATGAAGCTTGGATTTGGAGTAAAAGGTGCAGCAGTTGCCACAAGCGCAAGTATAGTAATATCAATGACAGTATCTTTATATCATTTTATAAATGGAAAAGCTACTATAAAGATAAAAAAGGAAAATTTAAAAGTAGATACAACAATAGTAAGAAGAATTTTAAAGATTGGCTTTGTAAGCTTTGCAATTCAAATATCTTATGGAATTATACTATTAACACAAAATAAAACTATGTTTTTATATGGAAGTACTATAGATGTTGCAATATATACAGTTGCAACATATGTAAATTGCTTTTTAGTAAATACATGTATGGGAATAGCTCAAGGATTACAACCATTAATTGGTTATCATTATGGAGCTAAGAAATATAAACGTATGAATCAATTTATTTATATAACAATTTGTGTGTGCATTTTAGGTGGTGTTTTGGTTTATAGTGGAATATTTGCTTATGGAAGAGAAATAATTAGAATTTTTGGAGTTGATTCTAAAAATATAGAATTTGCATATAAAATGATATTAATTTATTGTATTGGGAGTCCTATTATAGGAATAATATTTACTATGAGTGGATATTATCAGGCCATTGGTAAAAATATTTATGCAAATATAATATCTATAGGAAGAGGGTTTGTATTTCAATTTATATTTACAGTAGTGTTGCCTCCTTTTATAGGAACTACCGGGGTATTTTTATCATTGCCTTTAGCTGAATTAATAACATTTATAATCTTAGGTGTTATAGTATTAATAGAATCACGTAAAAAGTCTATAACTTTGTTAAAAAATAAAAGTATATTGATAAATGTACCATAAAATTTATATGTGCATTCAGTAAATGTTTTTGTTTGCTGTTGAGAAGAGGCTTTATTTATATATTAATATGCATATAATAATTAATTATTAAGTATATTTAATAATTAATATGTTTATTATTAAATTATATTAGTAGAAATAAAAAGGAAGATGAAGATAATGAAAGTTGATAAAAGTATTTGCCCTATTTGTGGAAATCCCAATAATTGTGGATATGAAAATGGATTAACTCATGAAGGATGCTGGTGTGAAAAAATTAAAGTTCCTAAAGAGTTAAGAGAACAAATACCAGCAGAGTTAAGGGGAAAGGCGTGTATTTGCAAAAAATGCATAATGGAATATAAAGAAAAATTTAATAAGTAATTATATTTTACGGTATCTTTATTAAAAATAAAGATACCGTTTTTAGATATAAATATAATTTAATTAGACAATATTATATTGAATATATATCTGAAAATTCTATATTACATTTTTCAATTTTTGATGAAGGTGTACTTTGATTTAAAGTATCAAATTTTTCGCTATTAGTTAATTTTATTGGTAAATAAAAAATGAATTCTGCACCATTTTTAAAGTTAGGGTTGGCCCATATTTCACCACCATGCAATTCTATAAAGGATTTACACAAGAATAATCCAATTCCAGTTCCTTGATTTTTTTTTGTAAACAACTCATCACTTTGAATAAATCTGCTAAAGATTTTCTTAGAATCTGATACAGAAATTTCAGGGCCATTATTTTGAACATGAACAAAAAGTTTTTTTGATTCATAATCTGTAAAAATTTTAACTTTGATTTTTCCATTACTATCTGTAAATTTTAAAGAATTCGAAATTAGATTTAGTATGACTTTTTCTATTTTATCAGGATCGCATGAAAGAAAGACTTCTTCTTCATCAGTATCAAAGATTATTTCTTTATTGTTTTGTTTTAAATAATCGCATGTTGATAATACTATATTTTCGATTATGTTTATTATATTGCAATTAACTAATGTTAAATCAGTAAAATTATTTTCTAGCTTGCTACTATCTAGTACGTTATTGACAAGTCTTAATAATCTATAAGAGTTTTGTTTTAAAATATTTAAATATTTTAAAAGTGTATCGTTATCGATTTCACAGTTATCAGATAGTAGTTTTAGAAGCAATTGAATACTTGAAAGTATAATATTAATTGGAGTCTTAAACTCATGAGAAAGAGTAGCAAAGTAATTCATTTTACTTAAAAGTATCGAAGGAGAATATTCAACTGAATTAATCATATTTTTCTTAAAAACATACTTTTCAAACTCGTTTGTTACGTTAAAGCTTACTAAAAGTGAACTTAAATTGTCACATATGTCTTTAATGAGTCCTTCATTGTTTATTTGGTATTTAGTAATATTATCATAATTTATATGCAGTATGCCTATTACCTTATTTGCAAAGCATAATGCTTTAACTATAAATGATGAGGTATTTTTAGTAGTATATTCTTTTTTATAATATTTAGAAAGAATTGAATTTATATATTTATAGCGTTTAAATGAATTCGTTTTATTATCAATTTTTGATAATAGAGGTTCATCAATTTTAATAGTTATATTTTCATAAAAAATATTTTCGTTAATAGTGGATGAAGCATATGAGTTAATTACTGAATTATCACTATTAAATAGGAATATGTTTACATTCGAAGCTGCAAGTATAGTACATAAGTTATTTAATATTTCAATTATGAAATCTGAGTAGTTATTTTGGTTATCAATGTTAGTTTTTTTATATGTAATTTTTTTGAAGTCAATATTTGTTGTACTGTTTATATCTAGAGGTCTTGAAACAGTAACAACATTTTTTGAGTTAAGTAATGGAATTTTATAAACACTAAAAGGTGTATTTTGCGTTTTGTTTATGCCATATTCCTCTGTAAGTAAGGGAATTCCATTTTCTAAAGTTTTTTTATCAGATCTCAGATTTTTGTATGCTTCTCTACTATCTTTTAAATCAAAATCAGTTTTACCTATAATAGAGTCTTTTTCTAATGCGGAAATATCTGCAGCAAATTTATTAGTATAAATATATTTTCCTTCTTTATCTTTTATATAAATGCTACAGGGTAAAGAATCTAAAATAGTTTCTAAATCTTCTATAGTGTATAAGCGTTTAGTATCTATCATTAGTACCTCCATTCAGTTAATTAATGCATTTTACAAATAATGTAACACAAAAATACATGAATTTATCCTTTTATTAATAAAAGGACTATTTATGTACATAAATGGCAATATAATATAATGAATTTTTATTGAAAATATAATGTGAATTGATATAATATACAAGACTATATTTAAGAATTATGCTTTATGGGGGTAAAATGTTTAAAATAGCTATATGTGAAGATGATAAATATCAAATTGATATTAACAAACTTTTAATAAATAAGTGGGCAGAAAAAAAAGAAATTTCACTTAGTATAAGGGCGTTTCTTTCAGCTGAAGAATTTATTATTAAGAATGAAAGTATTATAGAATATGACTGTATAATAATAGATGTAGGATTAAAAAAGATAAATGGAATAGAGCTAGCAAAAATAATAAGAGAAAATAATAAAGATGTTAGTATTATTTTTATTAGTGGATTAGAGCAATACATATCATATGGATATGATTTTGAAGCTATACATTATTTACTTAAACCGGTAAACGAAGAAAAATTTTTAGTTTGTTTGGATAAAGCATGGAAGAAAAAGTGTTTATATAAAAAAGAAAAAGATATCATTACCATTAAGAGATTTGGTGATATTATAAATTTAAAACTTGACGATATAGTATATTGTGAATCTTACCAACATTATATAGAAATTAATACTAAGGATAGTAAAGTAATAGTTAAAAAGAAAATATCTGATTTAGAAAAGGAATTAGATGGGAATTTATTTATTAGAACTCATAGATCTTATATAGTAAATATTTCATATACAAAAGAGATAAAGAAGAATAGTATAATATTAAAAAATAACATTGAAATTCCAATTAGTAAAATGAAAAAGAATAAAGTAAAAGAGTTTTATTTTAAATATTTTTAAATATATAAAAACTCATATTTTATAAAGTTATAATCAAGTATGAGATTTTTATTTCTGAATGTAATATTTGTGAACTATTTAGCATATTTGATGAAAAAAATAGTTTTATACTTATAATTTATATATAATAATTTTAATAGTAAAAGAAATATAATAATAATTATGCAATTTAATATTAGGAGCGTATTGAAAATAATGCAGTTTATAGATTATTTTATTAAATTAATAATTTGTATATTTAATATAGGTACTACTTTATATTTTTTTGATAATGTACTAAATTATAACAAGACACTTAAAAGTAGTACTAGAGTATTATATGTTATAGTACATTTGCTTTTTTTATATGTAGGAACATATATAGGTGTTATTCCTACAATTATAGGGTATTACAGTATATTGTTAGTACGTGGAATTTATATAAAGGGAAGAATAAAGTTAATAAATTTTTTTTGGATAATCCAATTTGTGTCAAATTGTTTATCTGTATATTTTATAGTATATACTTTAGGAAGGCTATTGAGAAAGTATACTATATTAGCATTATTAAATCAAAGTTTCTTATTAGATGAAAGTTTACATTTAATTTCCGTATTATTGCAGATTTTTATTATAAAATTTCATATAAAGCAAAAAGATTTTATTGAAAAATTTAGTAATAGTCAAATATTAATATCAAGTTTTATATTTATTATAATACAATTGTGTTTAATTATTCAATTATTAGATAATATAGGTATTGTTGCTTTTAATATAATTTATAAAACTGAAATAAGTATATTATTATGTTGCATAAATGGTTTTTTATATAAAATTTTAATAATTCTTTCTAAAGAAATTGAAGAAAAATATTTATTAGAAATGAGTATTAAACAAACAGAATTAGAAGAAAAATATATAAAAGAAATATCTGAAATATATACTAATATAAAATCTTGGAAACATGATTATAGAAATAATATAAATGTTATTTGTAACTTAGCAATTGCAAATGAACATAAGAAGTTGTTTGATTATATTGAGGAATTAGATAAAGAAATATTGATTGCTGAAGCTTTAATTTATACTGAAGATTTTCTTATAGATTCAATAATAACATCTAAATATTTATATGGAAATAGCAAAAAAATTGAATTTAATATTAAATCTGAAAAAATACGAAGAGGAAATATTTCGGATTTTGATATAAATATAATTCTTAGTAATATATTAGATAATGCTATAGAAGGTGCATTAAAATCTAAAGAAAAGATAATATACATTGATATATTTGAAAAAAATAATAATATTGTTTTGGCTTTGTTTTAATAAACTGTTGAAATTTGATTAACCTCTATAAATATGGTTATAATATATAATATAACTACTATTT
>NZ_JBCOAB010000054.1:0-20606 GCF_040227035.1 Clostridium sp. RTP31139st1_H3_RTP31139_211217 | reverse complement strand
TTGGATACAAGACACCGTTAGAAGCATTTAACGAAGAACAAGCTAAGTGTTGCACTTAGCTTGACAATTCGTCATAATAATAAAAAATAAAGGCCTAGTTAACTATACTGTGCCAAATAGACACCTTATAATTAACAAGCCTTCATTAAAATAGATTTTAAAATAGAAATTTTTTAAATAGAAATCTAATGATTTTTTATTATCTTATTTCTTTTAATATTCCTAATAAATATTCATAACAATTTTTAACTGATGAAATACTCATATGTTCATCTGGAGTATGTACATCATAAAGATTTGGTCCAAAACTTATCATATCTAAATTTCCAAGTTTTTCATTAAACAATCCACATTCAACCCCTGCATGGATAGCAACAATTTTTGCTTCTTTTCCATACATATCTTTATGAACCTTTTGGCATATATCTCTAACTTTTGAATTAGGATCATATTCCCATCCTGGATAATCAGATGTAGTTTCAAATTTTCCACCTAAAAGTTCTACTATAGTCTTACTTCTTAAAACTATTTCTTCTTTTAATGAAGGAATTGAACTTCTAATTGCTGAATCAAATTCTACCACTCCATCTTTTGTAGTTAGTACTCCTAAATTAGTTGAACTTTCTACTAATCCTTCAATTTCTGTACTCTTACTATTAATACCATTTGGATAAATGTATAATAAATCTACAACTTTCTTTGTACTTTCATCAGTAAACTCTTTGCATGTTTTAATATCAGTTATTGATGCTTCAATTTTTAATCCTGGATCTTGTGCTCTTAACTCATTTTCAATAATATTATTCCAATTATTTATTACTTCTATTGCAGTATTCTCATCATTAGGATTAACAGCTATTATTGCTTCTGCTTCTCTAGGTATAGCATTATTTTTAGATCCTCCATTTAAACTAACAAGATTAAATTTCACTTCTCTTAATAATCCTTTAAGTACTCTTCCTAATATTTTATTAGAATTTC
This sequence comes from Clostridium sp. RTP31139st1_H3_RTP31139_211217, assembly GCF_040227035.1. Lineage (NCBI taxonomy): Bacteria > Bacillati > Bacillota > Clostridia > Eubacteriales > Clostridiaceae > Clostridium > Clostridium sp. RTP31139st1_H3_RTP31139_211217. The sequence goes on along the minus strand of NZ_JBCOAB010000054.1, from coordinate 19,625 downwards.
CTCTTTCCTTAATTATATCCATACCAGAGTGACCGCCTTTTAACCCTGATATATTAATTTTTATTAATTTTTTACTACCAATCTCTTGCTCATCTACTTTTAAAGTAGCTGTGCTTCTTACTCCTCCTGCACAACTAACTAAAAGATATCCTTCTTCTTCATTATCAAGATTGATTAAAATCTTTCCTTGTAAATTTTCTTTTTTTATTGCCATTGCACCTGACATTCCTGTTTCTTCATCTGTAGTTAATAATACTTCTATTGGCGGATGTGGAATGTCATTTGAAGCTAATATAGCCATTGCATAAGCTACTGCTATCCCATTGTCTGCTCCTAATGTAGTATCTGTTGCATATATATAATCATCAACTATTCTTAATTTTAATGGATCTTTTTCAAAATCATGCTCTACCCCATTATTTTTTTCACACACCATATCCATATGACCTTGAATAATTACTGTTGGTGCATTCTCGTATCCTGGCGTACCTGGTTTCTTTATAATAACATTTAATGCTTCATCTTGTATACTTTCAAGACCTAATTCTTTACCAAAATTCAACAAGTAATCACTTATTCCTTTTTCATTTCCTGATCCTCTTGGAATATTAGAAATCTCTTCAAAATATTGAAAAACCGCTTTTGGTTCTAAATTTTGTAAAATCTTCATTTTTACGTCTCCTTACTGTTTAATTATGTTAAAATAATTATATATCAATTAGTGCAACATAATCTATATAGAACAAATATATTTTATTATTTTATTATTTTATTATTTTATTATTTTATTATTTTTATTTTTGATAAAGTGAGGTGTTTTTATGCAAAAAACTAAAATGATTTTCACAATTGGACCAGCAAGTGATAATGAAGAAACATTAACACAATTTATTAAAATTGGTATGAATGTGGCTAGATTAAACTTTTCTCACGGAACACATGAAACTCATAAAGAAAAAATAGACTTAATAAAGAAAATAAGAACTAATCTCAATACTCCTACTGCAATAATGCTTGATATTAAAGGACCTAAAATAAGAACTCATAATTTTATAAATGATGGAGTTGAATTAAAGGCAAATCAAATATTTGCCTTCAAATGTGGTACAGAAATAACAGGTAATACACAAGAATGTTCTATCTCATATTCCGAATTATATAAGGATGTAAATATTGGAGGAACTATACTAGTCGATGATGGATTAATTAACTTTGAAATTATTGATATAAACGGAAAAGATATAATATGTAAAGTATTAAACGATGGAGTTATCAAAAATAATAAAGGAGTTAATGTTCCTAATGTTAGTATTAATTTACCTTCTGTAACTGAAAAAGATAAAGATGACTTAGTTTTTGGATGTAAGATGGGCGTAGATTTTGTAGCAGCCTCTTTTATTAGAAAAGCTTCAGATATTAAAGAAATAAGAGACCTTCTTAACAAAAATAACGGTAAAAATATTCAAATTATAGCTAAAATAGAAAGTCAAGAAGGTGTAAATAACATTGATTCTATTTTAGAAGTAGCTGATGGAATAATGGTTGCTAGAGGTGACATGGGTGTTGAAATTCCAATAGAAAAAGTTCCTATTATTCAAAAGAAAATCATAAAGAAATGTAATGAAGCTGGAAAAATAGTAATTACAGCAACTCAAATGCTTGATTCAATGATAAGAAACTCTTTACCTACTAGAGCTGAGGCTTGCGATATTTGTAATGCTATTTTTGATGGAACGGATGCAATTATGTTAAGTGGTGAAAGTGCTAGCGGACAATATCCAATCGAAGCAGCTAATACTATGTCTAAAATAGCTAAAGAAACTGAACTTCATTTAGATTATAATTATTTAAATCAACGTTTAAAAGAACCTGCAATGTATGACTTTGCTGAAGCTATTAGTTATTCTACTTGTAGAACTTCTAATGTTCTTAATGCTAAAGCAATTGTTGCAGCAACTAACTCTGGCGCAACAGCAAAACTTGTTTCTAAGTATAAGCCAAAATGCCCTATAATAGCTATTACTCCTCATGAGGAAGTAATGCGTGGATTAAGCTTAAATTTTGGTGTTTATCCAGTCTTATGTCAAGAATTTGCAACTACTGATGACATTTTAAATGAATCAAAGAAGATTGTAGCAGAATTGAACTTAGCAGATAAAGGTGATGACATTATTGTTGCTGCCGGTATGCCAACAAATTATACTGGTGGAACCAACATGCTTAAAATCGAAAAACTTTAGATACTTAATGGAATAACGAAAAAAGTAATGATTTTATGAAAGGGAGGATATAAATTCTTAACGAAAATTATACTAACTCCTGTAGATAATATCATTACTTTTTCTTTTTCACGTTTACCCGTAATTAATTGAATAATCCGCTGAATAGATCTCCTAGTGTAACATCACCATCGTTATCATTGTATTGTAAGTATTCATTTGATCTTTCAACAGCATCTTTAATACTTAAAGAAATTCTCTTGTTTTCTTTATTAACATCAAGAACCTTAACTTTAACCATTTGTCCCACTTCAAGAACATCTGAAGGTTTAGCTATATTTTCATCAGTAATTTCATTGATGTGGACTAACCCTTCAACACCTGGGAATAATTCTACAAATGCACCAAAAGACATAAACTTAACTACTTTACCTTCTAATACATCTCCAGCTTTTATACTATCAGCATGTACCTTCCATGGTTCTTTATCTACATCTTTTAATATTAGTGAAACTCTTTCATGTTCAGCATCTACATCACCTACAAATACTGTAACCTTATCGCCTTCACTAACTACATCTTCAACCCTTTTTACTCTTTCCCAAGCTAAATCATTAATGTGAATTAATCCAGTTATTCCTCCAATATCTACAATAGCACCAGCCTTTATTATCTTCTTAACTGTACCTTCTCTTTTTTCACCACTTTTAACATTTTTCCAAAGTTCTCTCTTCTTTGCATTGTAAGCTTCTTCTTCTAAAATTCTTCTTGAAGCAACAACCTTTCTGTTTCTTAAATCTAATTCTGTTAATCTTACTTCAATTTCTTTTCCTAATAAAGTTTTAAGATCTATTCTTTCTCTTGAAGCTAAAGAAGCTGGTATAAATACTCTAATAGATCCATAGTAAGCAACTAATCCACCTTTAACCTCTTCTTTAACAACAACCTTTATAGTTTCTTCTTTATCAAAAGCTTTCTTTAAATCTTCTTTTTCAGTTATTTGAAGTGCTCTTAATCTAGAAAGTTGAACATATCCTTCTCCATCATTTGGTGAAATAACGTATACATCTAATATATCACCTGGTTTAACAACATCAACTGGTGAAATATCTCCAATAACTAACTCTTCCTTAGCTATTACACCATCGAATGCATAATTAATATTAACTGTAGCTTCCTTATCATTAACATCTATAATTTGACCTTTTAATATATCTCCTGAATTAATTCTTTTTACATCAAATTCTTTTAAAAGATCTCCCATTGAATTCTCATTTAATTCAACTGACATAACTAATCACTCCTTTGTAAAAACTTTTCACATTTAATTTTAAGTCAACAGTAAATTTTATACAAGCAAAACAAGAAAAAAGCCATTTTGATTATATAATATGCCCCCTTCATAATAACAGTTTTTTTATTCTAACTGTCTACTATAAAGAGAGCATATTTAAAATTTCGATTCTCACTTTATTATATTAATTTTTTATATTATAGTAATTTCTTTTCTTTCTTAATGGCATTGTAACAATAATTTATTATGTCACTTCTTTTTATTATTCCAATAAATATGCCTTCATCATCAACTACTGGAACAAAGTTTTGAGTAGTTGCTAATCTAATAATACTTTCAACATCAGCATTAATCGAAACACTTTTATGTTTTGTTCTTATAGCTATTTCACTTACTTTAACATTTTCAGTATTTTTAAAATTAAGATTAGCTGTATTTTTTAACTTCCATAATAAATCACCTTCAGTTAAAGTTCCTACATACTTTCCTTGCTTGTCTATTAATGGTATTGCCGTGTAACCATGATGCTCCATTCTCTCAATTACTTGTCTCATGGTTGCATCTATATATTCATAAATAACCTCACTTTTAGGAGTTAAAAGAAATGCAATATTCATATCTTCTGTCCTTTCCTTTAAATCTTACTTCTCTTACATTTTATCATATATAAAATCTAAATGTTATATGACATCAAACTTTTAATAATTTATTTATTTATTTTATTCATAATTAATTATAAACTTTATTTTTTAACTTATTTTCATATCTTAAATAATCATATTCATCTATAACAGTAGCAACTTCCTTATAAATTTCTTCACCACATAAGCTTTTCTTTACTATAAGTTCATCTAAAACTCTGCTATTACACTTAGAACAAGTTCCTAATGATATAAATCTCCATCCAACTATACTAAAAGGATAATCAATTTCTAACTTTTTTTTACATTTTGGACATATTTGATTTATCTTTTCGTAATTTAATTCAACCCCTTCTAATGATCTTACCTCTAAAGCTGGCATTTTAAAAATATCTTCTACTATATAATTTTTCACTGCTCGTGAATTATACATATTTTTAAATACATGTGCTGTATAAATGCAATCATTTAAAGCATCATGTAATAAATCTTCATTTACTTTTATTTTTAATGCTTTAAGAGCATTTTTTAAGCTTAATGATTTCCTATATCCAAGTATTTTAGTTACATACTCTTGAATATCTAAGTAATTATCTATCCAACTTAAATCATCATATCCATAGTAATTTGCATTTCTTATTATTTCTGCAATATCATCTTTTGCCCATGAGCAAATAATATCTCCTTCATCAACCATTTCCTTTAATTTATTAATACCTTCAACAAATCCTACTCCATTTTCTAAATCCTTAATATTAATTTTAGTTATTTCTAAAATTTTAGGATTTATAATTGGAATAACAGATGGTTTTATATATACCTTTAGTTCTTCACACGGCTGCATATGTGCATCTAACTTCACTGCACCTATTTCTATTATTTCATTATCTAATTCTAAATTTTTCAGTCCTGGATTATCATTATAAACATTCGGTATACATTTATGTATACCACTTAGGTTATTAAACTCTAAATCAATTATTATAAAAGCCACCCTTATTCCCCCACTCTCTTTACTCTTCTATATCAATACCTGCTAACTTCATTAAATGCTTTGCATTTTGAGTTTTACTCATACCTCTTCTAAGCACATAATCAAAATTTATTTTATTATTCTTATAATATTCTCTAAAATTATAATTAACTAACCAGCTTTTTTCATTTTCTAAATCACATAACTCTAAATCATGTGTTGATACTAATCCTACACCTTGAAGTTTTACAAGCTGTTCAATTAAAATCCTTGCACCATCATGCCTATCTTGTGAATTAGTTCCTTTAAATATTTCATCTAATAAGAAAAATACCTTTTCTCCATTTTTAGCCGCTTCTATAACTAATTTTATTCTTAATATCTCAGCATAAAATGATGATATATTCTCATCTAAATTGTCTTGAGTTCTCATACAAGTATAAATATTGCTTATTCCGCACTTAAATCCTTTTGAAAAAGTAGGTAATCCTAAATAAGTAAGTACCATATTAAACCCTATAGTTCTTAAAAAAGTACTCTTTCCTGACATGTTTGATCCAGTAATTAATGCAACCTTCTCACTTCCCTTAAGGTTAAAATTATTAGCCTTTGCTCTTTCTCCTAATAAAGGATGTGCTAATTCAATAGCTTCAATTTCATTAATTCCTGAAATAGTTGGATAAGTCCATTCTTCATGCTCAAATGATATTGTAGAAAGACTTACAAGCGCTTCTACTTCCCCCATGTCTTCAAGCCACTTTTCTAGCTTATATCCATTTTTAATTCTCCACTCCTGTAAATTACTTAAAATAAAAATATCACTCATAAAAAATACATTTATTAATAAATAATAGGCATTTGAAGTACTATCCCCTAACCAAGAAATAATATTTTTTAATTTTTTCATTTCATTCTTACAATTAATATTTGAGCTTACTAAATCTTTTTGAATATCCAATAGCTTTTTAGATTGAAAGTTTTCATCTTGTATAATTGAAAGCAATTTACTGTATTTTTCTATCTCTCTCTTATTATTTATAAAAATATCAATTACATCACTTAATTTTTTAGTAAACAATTTAATAACTAAGTAATTAATAACTAAATCTAATATTAAATAGGAAATAGATAATCGTCCAATGATAGTTAAAAATAATATTATGCATGTAATTGCAATAAATATATACGATATATATTTAACTGTAAAATTATTTTTCTCTTCATTTGAAGCCCAATCTAATAATTCTTTAAGCTTTTCTTTTTTCTTACTTTCTATACTTGCTTCAAAATAAATCTTTTCACAAAATTCTCTTTTGTTAGCTAATTCTTTAATTGCTTCTTGCTCTTCTTCTATTTCATACCTAGTCGGTAACGAATTCATTATCATCTTACTTGCAAGTTTTTTTCTTCCAAATGTAGTCTTAGTCAAATTAATCCATTGAAATAAGGAGTTTTTACCAAATATATCTAAATCACTTGAAAATTTATGATTTCTATCAATAAATTCTTCACCTATATCACTAAATTCTTTCCAAGTATTATCCAATCTCTTTAACCCTTTTTCATTATACTCTAATATAACTAGTAATCTTTTTTTAGAATTTATTCGTTCATTATGGAAAAATGCAACTATTATAAATAATATTAAGGAAATTAAAAAACTACCTCCAACTGCCTCCATACTATTTTGTTTATAAAAATAATACATCATTCCAATACATAAAATGACAATCATAAATCTTAATGTTGAAAAAACTAACAGGTTTTTCTCTAATTTTGCTAATTTTTCTTTAACACTTTTTATATTATCATTGTAATAATTTAATGCTTTTCCCATTCTTGATACCTCTTAAAATAATTCTATAATCAATAGTTTAGACTATTTTTCCCATTTAATCCATAATAATTTATTGATTACTACTTATAACTTAATATATTTATGTTCAATGCTATTTTTTCTAGCTATATTTTCTTCTCTTCTTTGACAAGTGAATAAAATACATTGCTCAAAGTTTTCTTTTACTAAATACTTAATAGTCTTTTCTATACGCATATCATCATATTGAACAAATGCATCATCTAAATATATAGGGACATTTTTATTCTTAAATATCATTTCTATAAAAGCTAGCCTTAAAGATAAATATAATTGATCATTTGCACCATTACTTAATATCTCTGCTGGTAATATGTTATTATCAGCTTTCACCTTCATCTCATAGGTATCTGATACCATAACATCATTGTATTTGTTATTAGTCAATTCTTTAAAAGAATACATAACATTTTTATTAAGAATAGGTCCAAAGCTTCCTCTTATCTCATTATAAACTTCATTTAATATTTCACTGGTAATATTACTAGCTTTAAGCTGATTCTCATATTCTGCTATATAACTTTCAACCTCTTTGATTTCTTCTTCAATAGTTGGAATATCTCTCTTGCCATTAAATCTATTTTTTATTTCATTTTCTATATCTTTTATTTTCTTTTCAACCTCTACAAATCTTATATTCTTTTCTCTAATAACATCATCTATTTCATCTTCATTTTCATAAGAATAATCAAAATTTATATTTATTACATCACTTAACTCTTCCTTTATTGCTTCAATATCCTTTCCTCTTGTTAATACTGAATATGCTTCTTCAACTGATGCAAGACTTTTATTTATTTCATCTCTTTTTCTTAACTTATTCTCTAATTCTTTAATAATTTCATCAACATCAACTAAATTTACATTATTAAATCCTATGGAACTTAAACTTTTATTTAATTTTTCTTCTCTGATTAATAATTGTTCCTTCGTTCTATTTAAACTATTCTTTAAATTGCTTAGTTCAATTTCTAAATTAGTAAACCCTTTGGATAACTCCTTATATTTATAAATCTCAGAAATTAATTTTTCTAAGCTATTTAATGATGAAATTCTTAAATACTCTTCTATCTCACTATTTACTTCTTCATGCTCACGTAAAGCTTTATCCAATGATAGCAATTTCTTCTGAGTTAATTTTTCACTCATCTTACTATTAATCTTTTCTTGTAAGCTTAAATAATCATCATAAACCTTTAATTTTTTTAATAATTCTGTATAGTTACTAACATTTAATTTATTACAATATTTATTTAATTCAGCTTCAATTTTTCTAATACTTTCATTTAATTGATGAGTTGTTTTGTTTTTTTCTGATCCTAATTTACTACTATATAAGTTAATACCTAAGAATCCCAGTATAACTATACCAATTGTATAAAATATAAACTCAAAAGGATTATTAATAAATATACCTAAAATAATACTTATTAATGATACTACCCCTAATAAAATTAAAAACCTTGTATTTTGTACAATAACTTCATTTTTATTTTCCATTATGAATTTTAAACTTTTAAGCTTATCTTCATATGTTGCAAATAGTTTTTCTATATCACTCTTAAAATTTTTAATTTCTATTGCTGAACCTATTAGCTTTTGAGCTTCTTTTTCCTTAACTTTTAAAAAGTTAATTTCACTTTCTATTGAATTATTTATTTCAACCTTTTCATTTAATAGCTCATTTTTTATTTTTAATGCTTCTAAATTACTTAATATATTTTCAGGTAAGTTCTCCATATAATAATAACTACGTAATGGAGCCTTTAAATCTATTAATTTCTCTTCTTTAATAGAAATCCTTTCCTCTTCTTCTTTAGTTATATCTAATAAATTTAAATACATAGTATATTCTTCTTTAAGATTTTCTATAAAATTATAATTTATTATTTCATCTTTAAAGGTTAATGATTTGTTTATTGATACTTCTTTATTTTTTAGATCTTCTTTCTTTTTAAAATACTCTGCTATTTCCTGATACTCTTTTTTTATTTTCGTCTTTTTCAAGTATTTTTTATATATTTCTAAATTAATAACTTCTTTATTTAAGTTTTTCTTTTCCTCATTTAACTGAATTAATTTTTCTTCATTATCTATATTATGATTTGATAATTTATAAGCTTCATATCTTTCACTAAGTAAATCACTATATTTATTTTTTAAACAATCAAGCTTTCCATTCTTTCTTACATTTGATATAGACTTTTTATATTTATCTAGCTTATTAAATGCCACATCTACAGATACTTGTCCTTCTTCAGTTCCTATTGAATTTGATAGTTTATCTAATATCTCTTCTTCTTTATCCTTTTTAACTGCTACCGCTAATTGTCCAATAAATAATGTATTTACAAATGTAGCTCTATTTATATTTAGAAAATACCTTCCTGGTTCATCTTTATTAATAAAGCTTATTTCTTCACCAGTAATAGCATCTATAATAATTGAAACATCGTCTTTTTTAGTTCTTCCAAATGTTCTTCGTATTATATACTCCTTATTTTCATGTAATATACTAAGTTCACCACTAATAGTTTCACCACTATTAGGTGTATATTTAATTCTTTCATTTAACTTATAATCCTTACCTTTATAAGAAGAAAAACCATACAACCAAACTTTTATGAATGCTTGAATAGTGCTTTTACCAGCTTCATTTTCTCCATATATTAAGTTTAATCCCTTATTAAAATTTATTTTTTTATTTTTAATTCCACCGAAAGCAATTATATTTACATTTTTAATAATCATTTAAATTCACCTCTTCTTCTGAGAGACATTGAATTCCTAATTTTAATGCAAGCCTTAATAAATCTTTTTCATCATCACTACTTGCTTCTTCTATCTTTTTCATTATTTTAGCTACAAACTTACCCTTTACAGAATAATCCTGACTTACCTGATCTAAATCTACTGCAATACTCGTAGTATTAACAATCTTTATATAGTAAAATTTCCCCTTTATCTTTTCACTCAATATCCTTTCATTTAAGGAAAAATGCTCTTTTATCTCCCCCTTTAAAATTATCTTATAAAAATTCTGCTTAAACTCTTCTGAATTTACCTCAGATAATATCTTTGATATCAATTCATCATAAGTATTAATATCGCTAATATCTATTTCTCGAGTTATATATTTTCTTTTACAAATAGGTTTAAAATAAAGTGATACTCCTCCACAGTATACATCTCCAATAATTACTCCCTTTTCTCCTTCTTCATCAAATCCCCGTCCTTGAGGGCAACCACTATATGCATAATAAGTGTTTCCTTCTTTAAGGATTCCCGAAAATTTATGTCTATGCCCTATTGCAATATAATCTAAACCTGATTTTCCTATTTCATTTAAATAAATTGGATTATATTCATTTTGGGAATTTCCTTTTTCAACCTCACCATGGATAACCATAATGTTTATTTTACTTCTATCTACATTAATTTCTTTTAATAAGCTTTCATGCTCATAGCTAGCATTAAATCCAGCACCCCAAACTACTAAATTTAATTCACTAACTTCTTTATACTCAAGTTCTCCTTTAAATATATAGACATTATCTGGCCAATTGACCATCTTATAAAATGATTTTTCATTATAAGGATCATGGTTTCCTGGTGAAATAAATACTTTAACCTTTTCTATTCTCTTTAGTTCATTTGCTATAAAAAATAAGGTATTCTTATTAACTGTTAAATTATCAAAAACATCTCCTGCAATAAGTAATACCTCTACATTTTCTTTTATGGTTAAATCTATTATATTTTTAAATACCTCTAATAGTTCTTCTTTACTATTTTCTGAAACTTCTTTTGTAAGCTCCTTAAAAGGTGTATCAAAATGCAAATCAGCACAATGTAAAATTTTAACTTGTTTCATACTATCACCCACTTTGCGAACTTCTGTTCATATTTTACCATTTTTATGGGCATAAGAAAAGAGTCACATTATCATAGAATTTCTACTCTAATGTAACTCTTCTCTTTTTTGAATGATAGTTTAATTTTCTGGTGGTATTTCACCCATAACAGTACTCACCCTCTCGAAGTATTGTTTCCTCTAATTCGTTAGCTTTGTACTCGTTAGTGGTTTTCTACTTTAATCCACTTTCGTATTGTTCTACCATTCTCTTAACCATTTCACCACCAACGGAACCACATTGTCTTGAAGTTAAATCACCATTGTAATCAGTGAATGGTACACCCATTTCTGCGGCAACTTCATTTTTGAATGCGCTTAATCCTTGTTTTGATTCTGGAACTAATGCTTTTGACATAATGAATTCCTCCTCTGGCTTCCGGTATTTTGTAAACATAACTTAAATTTATTTAAGTCGTATCTTGTTTACACTATTATATTAACCACTATGAATTTTTATATTACAAGTAAATAATACCTATAATTTATTAATTTGGATTTGTTTTAACTGTTTTCCTTATTACCAACTTTTTTCACTTTCTTAACTATAAAATCACGCACAATAGCTAATACCATTCCTATTTGAAATGATAATGAAACGGCAATAACTTGAAGATAATTAACCTTACTCATTTTATATACTATAAAAGTTTCAATTATCCACACTAAACTTGCCATTAACGATGCTTTCTTTCCACCTATTAATGAACAAAATATTATACTAAAAAATATTACTCCTTGTATTTGAACAAAACTCATTGATTCACCTCATATTAAAATAATTTATTTTAAGTTCTATCCAAATTACAATATTTTAATCATTATCGCTTTTACATAAAAGTCTAAACTTACATTGACCACATTTATAACTCTTTTGTGTTTTTTCAAAAACACTTTTTTCTTTCGGCTTATTTAAACTAATATCATCTAAATAATAATTTATAATTTTTAAATCATTATCAACTTTTGCTTTTATATACTCAATATCTTCGCTTTTAAATATAATTTCCTCAGAATGACCTTCTAATAAATATTCAACTCTCCCCTTAATTCGTGAATAATGAATATCATATTTTTTCATTACATACCATGCATAAACAAGTAATTGTTCTTTATCATCTTCAGAAGGTCTTCCCGTTTTCCAATCTACAATTACATAATAACCATCAGGACTTTTGTATAGTAAATCTATTTTTGAATAAACCTTTAAGCTATCATGGTTAAAACTACTAAATATATCTTCATCATTTTCGATAATTATAGTTTCATTATTTAATATTTCTTCAAAAGTTGTTGAAACATAAAAACTATTAACACATTGAATCAATCTTTCTTTTAATTCATCTCCAGTTTCCTTAGATATTTTACCGCCATAATAATATTCTTGAAGCATATAACCCCTAGGATACTCATCCCACTCCTTGGTTTTATATTTATTAATACTTTCTCTAATAACCCCTCTTAACTCATTCAATGTAATTTCATTGAATCTATTTGCATTCATAAATTTACTTTTATCTTTTTTGCATATATTAATTATTCCTCTAATTTTTTTATGAACAACTTCTCCAAAGCACATCCACAAGTTAGTTAATTTTTTTAATCTCCATGCTATCTTTTGTTCATCTGTACTATTAAAAATCCATCCATTATGACTTCCATAGTAAGTATAATAATATTCTCTTTGGCAAGAATCTAATGTTTTCATTCTTGAAATAGACCAAGATTTTTCTGGGTATTTGCGCTCTTCATATCCTTCACTCATTTTTTCATTCTCCTATTTATTACTTAATAATACTTTTACATTATTATATAAATATATTTTCTTAAATTAATAAAATAAAAATTTACTTTCTTAATTATAGTATAAATTATGTTTTCATTAATTCAGAATAAATTTTCTTGATTTACAAAAAATATTATTAAATTTAATTATTGGAGGTTAATTATGAAAAATTTTTCTTTTAAATTACTCAGCTGTATTGGTTTATTTTTTTTATGCAGTTCTTTAGTTTCTGCTCTTCCTTTAAATTCTTCTAATAAAAACGAAGTATTAATTGTTAGTGATGGTAACTCTAAAGTTGGTCTTCCTGATAGATTTAGAGATATTCCTACTTTAAATATTTCTGGAAGTGCCCAATTTACTAAGGAGCAAGCTAAAAACTTAAAAGATTCTATTTCAAAAGAAAATATATGCATTGTAGATTTAAGACAAGAATCACATGGAATGATAAATGAATTTGCTATAAGTTTTTTTGATAGATATAAGGATTTAAATAACGGTTTTACAACAGAAGAAACCATTAATAAAGAGAACTCTTTGCTAAACAAAATTAAGATTGGCAGCACAGTTCCACTTTATAGACGTACTGGTGCTCTTATTGAGAATTTAACTGTTGACTTCGTTAGTAACGAATCTACATTAGTTACTGATGTAGGAATGCAATATAAAAGGTTTGCTGTAAAAGATAACGGTGCCCCAACGCCTACCATTGTTGATGAATTTGTAGAATTCATAAAGAATAAACCCGATGATTTACACCTTCACTTTCACTGTGACGCTGGCGAAGGAAGAACCACATCATTCATGGTTATGTATCAAGCATTAAAAAATGCTAGTAATTTATCATTAGACCAATTATTAGGTTATCAATATAATATTGGTGGAGTTAATCTTCATGACAATTCTGCCCAATTAGAGTTCTTAGAAGATTTTTATAATTATGTTGAAAAAAATAAATCTGACAACTATTCAACACCTTATTCTGAATGGATTAAGGAGGCATAAGATCTTCTTCCTCTTAAGTAGTAAGTTTAAAGTTAAGGATAAAACTTTTTATATCAATTTAGATTAATTTATTCCTTAACTTTAAACTTACCGCCATACTAAATTCTTATTTATCCATATTAATATTATTTTCACGTGCTACAGTAATAACCCTCTGTATATGCATAGTTAAGTAAACTATCTCATCATCATTTACATGGTAATCATTATTTTTCAATATATAATCACCTATTTTAACTGCACATTCATATGCTTCAGGATATGTTGTTGAAATCATTTTAATAAAATCGGAATCGGTACTATTATTTTGATTATTATTTACGATACGTTTTGCAAAATACTTCAAGTGAGTTAGTAATCTATCATAATTTAAATCATCCTCATCTAATTCTATTGCAAAATTATACTTAATTATATTTAATATATCTTTAATAATTTTAGTTGAAGTTATAGATTTCATGGTTGTTTCTCTATATCCTGCATTTACAAAATGTAATGCAATAAATCCTGCTTCATCCTCTGGTAATTCAATCCCCAATTTTTCATTTATATAATCAACTGCCCACAACGAAACTTTAAATTCAGCTTTATGCACTCTTCTTACTTCATTTAACAATTCATTTTTTATGATAATTCCACTTCTAAATCTTTTTACAGCAAATGCAATATGATCAGCTAATGAAACATAAATTTGCTTATCTAAAACTGTATTAAGTTCCACTATGGCATGAGTAATTATTTCATCAGTAATTTCAAATATTCCTTCTGGAATTTGATTAATTAACTTTTTAATTTTGTTTCCTAAATTTTCGTCATCTACTACAAATGTCTTTTCTATTTTTTTTTCATCTATTTGTTGCCCCGGCTTTTTATTAAATGCTATTCCACTGCCCATAAGAATTACTTCTTTTTTAGTCTTAGGATCAATTGAAACAACAACATTATTATTTAAAACTTTTTCAACTATCATTTATAAAACTCTCCTTATGGTACTAAAAAAATAGCCTAAACTAAGATTGCTCCTAATTTAGGCATATTATATTAGTATTCTAACACTTTAAATATTTACTTGTCAATTAAATGAATTGACTATAATAATTCTTAAATTATATTTGTTTTATTGGCAATACAATAATAAATTCACTACCTTCTCCAAGATTACGACTTACAAAGTAGTTGTTATTATTATATTTAATTTTCTAATAATATTCCCCCAATTATACCCTTTATTTTCTTTAATATCTCTATAATAAGTAAAAAAAGACTTAGCATTTTATGCTAAGTCTTTTTAAGTTTGGCAGGGGTACTAGGAATCGAACCTAGCCTAATAGTTTTGGAGACTACTGTACTACCGATATACGATACCCCTTCAACATTGACTATTTTACCATGGCAATATAATTATTGTCAACTGAAAATATTACTAACTATTATAGACTTTACGTGTAATAACAAAAAGTTAATAGTTAATAATTAATAGTTAAGGATGAAACTCCTACCGGAGTTTCTTGTTTCTTATATTTTTCTAAATTTAGCTTAGCTAAATTTATTGCTTAACTACTCACTACTCATTTTTAATTACTAACTAAAAATATTATTTCACAATATTTTTAGTAACTTCTCTAATTACCTTTTTTAATACTACTGCTCTTATTGCATCATATGTTATTTCTGATGGTACTATCTCTTTTATATCTTTTAATTTATTATATCCCACTTCATCTATTGCCTTTAATATTATTTTTTCTTCATCATTATCGAAAAACTCTTCTAAGTTTATTTTAAAGTTAATTTCATTACCCTCAGAAATATATTGCTGTACATGCCCCATTATTGTAGTTAATGCTAGATTTCTTTCTTTAGCAATTTCTTTTAACGATTTTCCTAACTTAATATAATCAACTGTAATGTCATGAGATTTTCTCTTTTCTCCCTCTTCTTTAGTTTTACTATATTTTTTGTTATCATCATTTTCTAAAACTTCATCAAATGATATATTAGTGCTCTTAGTCCTATTAAAACTCCAATTAACTTCTATATTTTTTTCTTCAATATATTCTTTAATCTTAGCCATGAACTTATCACCATATTTATTTAGCTTTGAATTACCTACTCCACTTATATCTAAGAATTGTTCATCCGTTATTGGCATCCTATTGCTCAATTCCTTTAAAGTTGAATCTCCAAATACCATGTAAGGAGGTATCTTTTCTTCCCTTGAAATCTCCATTCTTAATTCTTTTAATATAATAAATAATTCATTCTCTTCTATTTTAATCTTCTTAACTACTTGTTCCTTAACAAATACTTGCTTTTCACCTTTTACAATATCCATAGATAATTGATTTAATTTCAAAACCGGATATTCTCCTTTATAATTTAAATATCCATGTGAAATCAACATATTTATAAATTCAGTTAATGCATCTTTTGTATAATTTTTCACTATTCCATAAGTAGATAATTCATCAAATCCCAATTCATATACCTTCTTATTTTTAGACCCTCTTAGAACATCTACAACCATTCCAATTCCAAATCGTTGTCCCATTCTATAAACACAAGATATTACTTTCTGCGCATCTACACTTTTATCAACTAACTCTCCAGGTGCCTCACAATTACTACAATTGTTACATCTTTCATCATATTGTTCACCAAAATAATTTAATATATATTTCCTATAACAATCTTGTGTGTAAACTAAATTTATCATAGTTTGAAGTTTTTCAAGCTCATTTTCTTTTCTTACAGTATTTTCTGTTGCAGTTTCAATAATATATTTTTGAGTTTGAACATCTCCAGGTGAAAATAGCATTATACATTCACTGTCTTCTCCATCTCTCCCTGCTCTACCTATTTCTTGGTAATATCCCTCAATATTTTTAGGCATATTATAATGTATTACATATCTAACATTTGGTTTATCAATCCCCATACCAAAAGCATTTGTTGCAATTATTATATTTACCTTATCATAAATAAAACTTTCTTGAACCTCTTTCCTATATTCATCATTTAATCCAGCATGATATTTTTCCACTTCTAATCCTTTAGAAATTAATAAGTCATATAAACTATCAACCTCTTTTCTAGTAGAACAATAAATTATACCTGATTCATCCTTATTGCTATTTATATAGTCTAAAATGTAATTTTTCTTATTTACACCCTTTTCTATTATTATCTTAAGATTTTTTCTATCAAAACCAGATATAAATATCTTAGGATTATTTAATTCTAATAATTTTATTATGTCATCTCTAACTTCAGCAGTTGCTGTTGCTGTAAATGCTGCAACTATAGGTCTATTTCTCAAAAGTGAAACTACCCTACTAATTCTCCTATAACTACTTCTAAAATCGTGCCCCCATTGCGATACACAATGTGCTTCATCTACAGCCACCATTGAAACATTAATACTAGCTATAAGTTCTAAAAACACATGTGATTCTAATCTTTCTGGTGCCACATATAATATTTTTATTTCATTTTTTGCAGCTTCATCTAAAATATTATTTATTTCAATATTATTTAATGAAGAATTAATATATGCTGACTTAATCCCTAAATTATTTATATTATCAACTTGATCTTTCATAAGCGAGATTAATGGAGAAATTACTATTGTTATACCATCTAACAACATTGCAGGTACTTGATAACAAATAGATTTTCCCCCACCAGTTGGCATTATAGTTAAAACATCATTACCATTTAGTATTTCTCTTATTATATTTTCTTGCCCTTCTCTAAATGAACTATATCCATAATATTGTTTTAATATATCTAATGCTCTATCCATAAATTCTCCTTACTACTCAATAAAATATTTTTCTTCTTAATTATTAACATTACTACTAAACTTATTCAAACATTTGTTCTTTTTGTGTAATATCACAAATTTGCTTTATCTCTTTTTTATAAAAAAAAAGCTAGCAAGAAATTCTTACTAGCTTCTATGGCAGGGGTACTAGGAATCGAACCTAGCCTAATAGTTTTGGAGACTACTGTACTACCGATATACGATACCCCTTAGTACAAAATCATTATACATTATGTTATTAATAAAATCAATATTTTTTCTACTATTTTTTTATAATTCTTTTCTTTTTCGTACTTTTTGGATAAAATATAAAATAGCAAATACTATTAAGAGTTACTAGTTAAAAGTTTAGAGTTAAAATTTAATTTAGCTTATAACTAATCACTACTAACTCCTAACTAACCTAAAAGGGAGGATTTTAACATGGTTTTTTCTGTTAATAGTGTTGAAGAAACTACAAACCTTGGTATATCACTTGGTAAAATATTAAAACCTGGGGATATAGTTTGTTTAACTGGGGATTTAGGTACTGGCAAAACCCATATAACAAAAGGAATTGCGAAAGGCTTAGAAATAACTGATTACATAACAAGCCCAACTTTTACAATTGTAAATGAATATGATTCTGGTCGTTTAAAATTGAATCATTTTGATGTTTATAGAGTTTCAGATCCTGATGAAATATACGCAATTGGATTTGATGATTACATTTTTTCAGATGCCGTTTCAATTATTGAATGGGCTAATTATATTGAAGAAATACTTCCAAAAGATTTTCTACATATTTATATAGAAAAAGATTTAGAAAAGGGCGAAGATTACAGAACAATTACTATAACTCCATATGGAGAAAGATATGATTATATAAAGGAGCTAAAAATATGATAGTTTTAAGCGTAGATTCTTCATCTTTAGTGACTACTGTAGCTTTACTTAAAGATGAGTATATCTTAGGCGAATATACATTAAACTTCAAAAGAGAGCATTCTATTATATTAATGAAAAAAATAGAAATGTTATTAAAAGACTGTGAAGTTGATATAAACGAAATTGATGGATTTGTCGTTTCTAAGGGCCCTGGTTCATTTACAGGACTTAGAATCGGAATGGCTACTATTAAAGGTTTAAGTATGGGATCTAATAAACCGTACGTTTCCATTTCTAGTTTAGATGCACTAGCTAATTCTTTATTAACTTTTGATGGTATAATTTGTCCAGTAATGGATGCATTAAGAGATAATGTTTATACTGGTCTTTATAAAAATATAGAAGGAAATTTGACAAAAATATTAGACTGTACAGCTTTAGATTTAACTGAACTTGCTAATATATTAAATGAAAAAGGCGAAAAGGTTATATTTACTGGTGATGGAGTATTTAAACATAAAGAATTCTTAATTAATAATGTTAACAATTGTGAATTTGCTCCAAATCATTTAAGTATCATAAGAGCTTCATCTTTAGGTGAGCTTGGAATGGAAAAAATTAAAGCTGGAGATATTGATGATATGAATTCTGCTCCTCTTTATATTAAAAAACCTCAAGCAGAAAGAGAACTTGAGCAAAGGCTGGCTATGAAAAATGAAAATAGATTATAGTCTTATGAATGAATCTCATATAAACGGTGTATATGAGTTAAGTAAAGAATGTTTTGCTATTCCTTGGACCTTAGATTCTATTAGTAATGAATTAAATAATCCATTAGCAAAATATGTTATTGCACAAGATTTATCAACAGGAGAAGTCATTGGATTTGTTGGTGTGTGGATAATTGCTGGCGAAGGTGATATTACAAATATTGCTGTAAGCCCAAAATATAGGAAGCAAGGCATTGCATCAAATTTGTTGATAAAACTATTTGAAATGTGCAAAACTTTTAATTGTGAAGATATTACTTTAGAAGTTAGAGCTTCAAATATACCAGCTCAAAATCTTTATAAAAAATTTGATTTTAAAGAAGAAGGTTTAAGAAAAGGTTATTATTCTGATAATGGTGAAGATGCCATTATAATGTGGAAAAGGAGCTGTCGCAATAGCGGGTAAAAAAATCCGCTAGCGATAGCTCTTTTTCTATATTTTCAAAAAAATAATTGTA
>NZ_JBCOAB010000053.1:0-20813 GCF_040227035.1 Clostridium sp. RTP31139st1_H3_RTP31139_211217 | reverse complement strand
ATTGATACTATTCATAAACTGATGAATAATACAAAATTTAAATTACATAAGGATGCATTTATTCACTCAGACCAAGGGGCTCATTACACAAGTCCAAGATTTCAAAAATTATTAAAGTCTAAAAATCTCGGACAATCTATGTCCAGACGCGGTAATTGTTGGGATAACGCCCCGCAGGAATCTTTTTTGGGACATATGAAGGATGAAATTAATTATAGAAGTTGTACGACTTTTGAAGAACTTAAAGGCATAATCGATAATTATATAAATTATTATAATAATTACCGTTATCAATGGAATTTAAAAAGGCTGACTCCTGTAAAATACAGAAATCAGCTTTTAGCAGCTTAGCCCCTTTTTTTTAATGTCCTTGACATAGGGTCCACTTTAAAAATACTTGGTTTTATTTTTTAACTATTTACTAATTTTTGATAATAGTTCTCCTATTTCTTCTTTAGTAAATACATATGTCTTATTGCAGAAATGACATTTTAATTCTTCATTTTTTCCATCTTCATATATTTCTCTTAAATCTTTTTCTCCAATAGAAATTAAAGCTTTTTCTACCTTTTCTCTTGAGCAGTTACAGTAAAATTCTGGAGTCACTTCTTCAAGTATTTTTAAGTCCATGTCTCCGAAAATATACTCTAGTATATCATCCATGCTCTTTCCTTCATCTAACATTGTTGTTAAAGAAGGAATTTCCTCTAATCTATAAGTTATTATATCAGCTAAAAATTCATCTGCTCCTGGTAACATTTGAATTATGAATCCACCAGCTACCTTAATAGAATAATCCTTATCTACTAAAACTCCTAATGAAACAGCTGATGGTGTTTGTTCAGAAACAGTGAAATAATATGCTAAATCTTCAGCAATTTCACCAGAATGTATTGGTACTTGACCAACATATGGATCTTTCATGCCTAAATCTTTAATAACCATAAGTGTTCCATTTTTACCTACATATCCACCAACATCAAGCTTTCCATTTGCATTTAACGGTAAATCACCATAAGGATTTCCAATATACCCCTTTACTTTAGCACCTTCATAAGCAGTTACAACTACTCCTTCCGCATCTCCGCCACCATTTATTCTTAAAGTCATTACTTCATTTTCAGACTTTAATGTAGCTCCTAATAAGGCCCCTGCTGTTAACATTCTCCCTAATGCTGCTGAAGCTACTGGCGTACATTCATGTATAACTCTTGCATCTTCTACTAAATTAGTAGTTGTTCCTGCAATTATTCTTACCATTCCATCTTTAGCTACTGCTCTAATTATTTTATCGCTCATATTTGACCTCCAACTATTGAATTTTCTTTACAACATATACTATTCTCTCACTATTTGCTTGTACATTATCATTAGAATATCCATCAAATTTATTAATAAGCTTAAAATCTAACTCTTCTAAGATACTTTCTAACTGAGACTCTTTATAAGCCCTTTCAAGATGTTCTTCTTCAAATCTTTCATATAATTCTCCCTTTTTAACAAAGAAAGTTAAAAACATAGATAATAAGTCATCTTCAAAAACATTTTCCCAAGTATAAAAAACATCTTCCTCACTATATGTATAAATATTATTACCTAGTATCTCTGATAATTTATAATACGAATTAACATCAAATATAAATAATCCGTCATCTTTTAAATGTTCATATACACCTTTAAAATAGTTTTTTAAACCCTCTATATCTGTTACATAATTTGTAGAATCTAATACCGAAGTAATTAAATCAAACTTTCTATTTAAAGAAAGCTCGGTCATGTCTTGACAGATTATCTTACCTTTAATACGTTCACTTTTTAACTTATCAAAAGCCTCTCTAAGCATATCTTCAGATAAATCTACTCCGTAAATATTTTTAAAATGTTTTGCTATTCTTACTGTAACATTACCTGTACCACATGCTATATCTAAATAATCATTAAATTCTATATTATTTTCATTACAAATTCTTAATATACAATCTACCATTTCATCATAATTTATATCTTCATTTATTAATTCATCATATATCTTTGCAAATTCTCCATAAGCCATAATATCCCCCCTCACTTCATTAAATTGTGAGAAAATCTTATAATAATGTAAATTATAATACAAAAAAATAAATTTCTATGTTTTATATTACTATGATACTAAATATTAAGTCAATCCATTATTTTCTTCCTAAAATCTGATCATTAGTTGGTAACTTTAATTCTTTTTTTCTTTTTGTCATAATTCCACCTATTCTACCTGTTTCTTCAGCAGTTAATCCTCCCCATCCACACTCATCTACTTTTTCACTTAAGCCTAATTCTTCTGCGATTTCATATTTTATCTTTTCACGCATTTTTTCTTGTGGTGTAAGTTCTTTATTAGTCTTAATTTTTGACTTTATTATCTTCTTTAATGGTGTTTTACTCATGAAAATTCCCCCTATATAAAATTTATAAAAATATTTTCTCCTATATCTTTTATATTTATACAAAATACGCTGTTACAATTTTGTAATACATTCATATAATAAAATTAAGTATATATGAATAAATTACTAAATATTCCTTGAAAGTTTTGTATATAAAAGGTATAATCTAAATCATATAAGTTTATAAATAGATAGAGGTGCGGTACTTAAGAGTATTATTATGGATTTAAGCGTGTTAAAATAATAGGAAAGGATTTATCGCCGAAGTATATAGCCTAAGCTTTACAGCTATATAACTGGGGGTATGTATAATATGCATATTTCTGTCACATTTTTATGTGGTGAGCTATCATTTAAGGATTTTTTGTATTTATATGTACAGTATACCTTGAGTGATAACTCAAGGTTTTTTTAATAGTAAATTTAATCTTCCTAAATTTGGACAGAATATTTTCTATTATTAAATTTATATATGCAAATATTAAGAGTAAAAAAGGGGGAACCAAAATGTACAATGTTGCAATTGTTGGTAGTACTGGTAATGTAGGTAGAAAATTTTTAGAAATATTAGAGGAAAGAAATTTCCCTATTAAAAATCTATATCTTTTTGCTTCTCAAAGATCAGCAGGATCTTATTTAGAATTTAAAGGTCAAAAATATATAGTAGAAAATACTTGTGAAGAAAATATCAAAAATAAGAAAATAGACATTGCATTATTTTCAGCAGGTGGAGATACAAGTTTAAAATTTGCTCCTATTTTCTCATCATATGGAGCAGTTGTTATAGATAACTCAAGTGCTTGGAGAATGGACAAAAACGTTCCTTTAGTTGTTCCTGAAGTTAACCCTGAGGATTTAAAAAATCATAATGGAATTATTGCTAACCCAAATTGTTCTACAATTCAAGCAATGGTACCATTAAAAGCTTTATTAGATAAGTATGGAATAAAAAGAGTTGTGTATTCAACATACCAAGCTGTTTCAGGGGCAGGAATGCAAGGTATAGCTGATTTAGAAGATGGTTTAAATGGAGTTGCTCCTAAAAAATTCCCATACCCAATAGCTGGTAACTGTCTTCCTCACATAGACGTATTTTTAGATAACGGTTATACTAAAGAAGAAGAAAAAATGATTAACGAAACAAGAAAGATTTTACACGATGAAAATTTAAGAATAACTGCTACAACTGTAAGAGTCCCTGTTTTAAATAGCCATAGTGAAAGCATTAATGTTGAATTAAATAATCCATTTGAAATAGAAGATATATTTACATTATTTGAAAATACACCTGGATTAACAGTTTATGATAATGTTAGCGAACTTAAATATCCAACACCGTTAGAAGTCTCAGGAAAAGATGATGTTTACGTTGGTAGAATAAGACGTGATTTTAGTATAGATAATGGATTGAATTTATGGGTTGTTGCAGATAACATAAGAAAAGGAGCAGCATTAAATGCTGTACAAATTGCCGAAGTATTAATTAATAATAACTGGCTTTAGGAGGAATATAATGTCAATTTTTAAAGGCTCAGGTGTAGCTATAATTACACCTTTTAATGAAAATGGTATAGATTTTGAGAAATTCAGAGAATTACTTGAATGGCATATAAAGGAATCTACTGATGCTATTATCGTTTGTGGTACAACAGGCGAAGCAACTACAATGACAGAAAAAGAAAAGAAAGATGCTATTAAATTCACAGTTGATACTGTAAATAAACGAATCCCTGTTATTGCTGGTACTGGTGGAAATAATACCAGAACTTCTATAGAAATGAGTCTTTATGCAGAAAGTGTTGGTGTTGATGGTTTACTTGTTATTACACCATATTATAATAAAACAAATGCTGAAGGATTATTTATGCATTTCAAAGCAATTAACGATGCTGTAAAGACTCCAATAATACTTTATAATGTTCCAAGTAGAACTAATATGAACATTACAGCTGAGACATTATTAAAACTTACAGAGCTTAATAATGTTGTAGCAATAAAAGAAGCTAGCGGAAACTTAAGTCAAATAGCTAAAATGAAAGCTTTATGTGGTGGCAAAATTGATATTTATTCAGGCAACGATGACCAAGTAGTTCCAATAATGTCACTAGGCGGAGTTGGCGTAATTTCTGTTGCAGCTAATATCGTTCCGAAAACTATTCATGATATGTGTAAATATTATTTAGAAGGTGATTGTTCTAAAGCAACAGCTTTACAATTAGAATATTTAGATTTAATTAACGATTTATTTATTGAAACAAATCCAATCCCTGTAAAAACAGCTATGAATATTATGGGAATGAATGTTGGCGAATTAAGATTGCCTCTTTATAAAATGAATGACAAAAATCAAGAAACTTTAGTTAATACACTAAAGAGACACAAATTAGTATAGAAGGAGTATATTTTATGGTTAAAGTACTATTAAGTGGATGTTGTGGAAAAATGGGAACTGTTATTACTAATTTAGTAAGTGAATTTCCTAATTTAGAAATTGTTGCTGGTATTGATAAATTTCCTAAGGAGGAAAAATATCCTGTATTCACTACACCAGATGATGTTAATATAGAATATGATGTTCTTTTAGATTTTTCTAACATTAGCACTTTACACAAATTATTAGAATTAACAGAAAGAACAAAAAAACCTTTAGTAATTTGCTCTACTGGTTACAATCAAGATGATTTAAATTTAATAAATGAAAAAAGTAAAACTTTACCTTTATTTAAATCAGCTAATATGTCTTTAGGTATTAACCTTATTAACTCATTATTAAGAAAAGTTACTCCTTTATTATATGGAAATTATGATATTGAAATAATTGAAAAACATCACAATCAAAAATTAGATTCTCCAAGTGGTACTGCATTACTTTTAGCTGATACTATAAAAGAATCAATTTCAGAAGAAACTCACTATGTTCATGGTAGAGATGGGCATAAAAAGAGAGAAAAAAATGAAATAGGAATTCATGCAGTTAGAGGTGGATCTATAGTTGGAGATCATGATGTAATATTTGCTGGAACTGGTGAAGTTATTGAGTTATCTCATAAAGCTATTTCAAGAGATGTATTTGCTATCGGTGCTTTAAAAGCATGTGAGTATATGGCTACAGTATCAGAAGCTGGACTATACAATATGGATGATGTTTTAGGTTTATAGAAAAGAGCTACAAAAGTAGCTCTTTTTATTTTGCTTTTAAATTGCTATGAAAGATTTGGATATATATTTCTTATTACTTTTGTATATACTAAGCTTGTAAATTATATATTGATATTTAGGAGGAATTTTATTATGCCAAAAGATAGTCAACCTGATAATAAAGTTGCTAGAATGGAAAAATGCAATTATCAAACTCCAATTACTGAAGAAGGTCATAATCATAATCCAAATTTAAAACATAAGTCTGTAAAAAGAGAAGGAGTTTCTAGCAATCATTACAATCCTGCTGGAAATTAAAAAGAGAGTCATATTTGACTCTCTTTGATTAATTATTCTTTATATGCATATTTGAAAGAAATTTTTCCTAATGTAGAAATTCTAACACCTTTAACATTTTCGTTTGCAGCTGTTACTGTTGTATAGTAATAGATTGGTAATATTGGCATTTCATCCATTAATATATCTTCAGCTTCTCTTAACATTTCAAGTCTCTTTGCAGAATCTGTTTCAACTTTTGCAGCAGCAATTAATTCATCATATCTAGCGTTGCTAAATCCGCAATCGTTGTTTCCTCCACCTGTAACCCATAAATCTAAGAATGTCATTGGATCTATATAATCCCCAATCCATCCATGTCTTGCAATTTGATAATCACCTTGTTGTCTAGTATTTAAGAATACAGCCCATTCTTGGTTTGTTAATTCAACATTTACACCAATTTCTTCCCAGTTTTGTTGGATGATTTGGCATATATCTTTATGAGCACCTTCTGAATTGTACATTAATTCTATAGTTGGAATCCCATTACCATTTTCGTAACCAGCTTCTTTTAATAATTCTTTTGCTTTTGCTATATTTCCTTCCATATCTGATGGATCATAATATTCTTTTGATGCAAAATCATTACCATTTTCATCTGTAATACCTTGTGGAACAAAGCTATATGCAGGAATTTGTTCTGCTTTACCAACGTTATCAATTATTTCTTGTCTATCAATAGCAAGATTTAAAGCTTGTCTAACTAATTTATTG
Organism: Clostridium sp. RTP31139st1_H3_RTP31139_211217; assembly: GCF_040227035.1. Taxonomy (NCBI): domain Bacteria; kingdom Bacillati; phylum Bacillota; class Clostridia; order Eubacteriales; family Clostridiaceae; genus Clostridium; species Clostridium sp. RTP31139st1_H3_RTP31139_211217. The sequence goes on along the minus strand of NZ_JBCOAB010000053.1, from coordinate 14,199 downwards.
TTTAAAACTTCTTTAACATCTTCACTTAAAGTATCTTGCTTACCAACATTGATTGCAAAGTAATAGTTTCCTAATTTAGGGTTAACATGAACTAACCCTTCTTCTATACCTGGTTCAATTTCATTTGTTGGTACAGAGTTAACCATATCAAAGTTTCCAGCTTTTAATTCTGAGTATGCAGTAGTATCATCTGTAACTAATTTAAAAGTTAAAGATTCTAATTTAACACTGTCTTTATCCCAATAGTTTTCATTTTTTTCAAAAACTAATTGATCTTTCATATCCCATTGTACTAATTTAAATGGACCATTTGAAACATAAGTTTCAGGGTTAGTTGCCCATCCTTCTGGATTAGCAGAAACTATATCTTCTCTTAAAGGAACATATGTTGTAAATGCTAATAATTGTGGGAAGTATGCAGTTGGAGTTTCTAATGTAACTTCTAATGTTTTTTCATCAATTACGTTAATTCCAACTTCTTCTGCTGTTGCTTCTCCATTATAAAACTTTTCTGCATTTTTAATGTAGAATAATTGATAAGCATATTCAGCAGCTGTTTCTTTATTTAATGCTCTTAACCAAGAGTACTTAAAGTTATCTGCTGTTACAGCTTCTCCATCAGACCATTTAGCATCTTCTCTTATTTTGAAAGTATATACTAATCCATCTTCAGAAACTTCCATACTTTCAGCTGTACCTTCTACTGGTTGATCATTTTCATCAAGTACCATTAATCCTTCAAATGCGTTTAAAATCATAGTTCCAGCACCTGAAGAATTGTTTAATGTTGGGTCCATTGTTTCTGGATCCTCACCTAAATTAAATACCAATTGTTGGTTAGAAGAACTACTTCCACTATTAGATGAGCTATCGCCACAACCAATAAATAAAGAAGTAGCTAATGTTGCAGCTAATACAACTGCACATAACTTTTTAAGTTTTGAACTTTTCATTGAAATTTTCCCCCTTGTTTTTCTTTATCTAAATTGCATTTCTGCAATGTGATAACTTTTGTATGACTGATTAAATTATAATTTAATCAGTCTAATTAATTATTTATATAAATGACAAGCAACAAAATGTCCTGGTTCAACTTCTTTTAATTCTGGATTAATTTCAGAACATACCTTCATTGCATCTTTACATCTACCTTTAAATCTACAACCTGGTGGAGGATCTATTGGTGATGGAATATCTCCTTCTAAAACTATTCTTTTATTAGCCTTTGCTACCTTAGGATCAGGTATTGGAACTGCTGATAAAAGTGCTTTAGTATAAGGATGTTTTGGATTCATATAAACATCATCTGCTGGACCTTTTTCTACCATTTGCCCTAAATACATAACTCCAATATGAGTTGATATATGTTTAACCATTGAAAGGTCATGTGCTATAAATAAATAAGTTAATCCAAATTCTTCTTGTAATTCTTCAAGCATATTTATAACTTGAGCTTGAATAGAAACGTCAAGTGCTGATATTGGTTCATCACACACTATGAAATCTGGTTGAACTGCTAATGCTCTTGCTATACCAATTCTTTGTCTTTGTCCACCTGAGAATTCATGAGCATATCTATTAATGTGACTACCATTTAAACCTACTTTATCTAATAAATATCTAATTCTATCTTCTCTTTCTTTTCCTTTAAATAACCCATGAATATCAATGGCTTCACCGATAATATCTCCAACAGTCATTCTTGGATTAAGTGATGCATATGGATCTTGGAAAATCATTTGCATATTTTTTCTTAAAGATACCATCTTCTTTTCACTTAAACCTGTAATATCTTGTCCATTAAAAATTATTTGACCTGAAGTTGGTTCATATAACTTTAAAATAGTTCTTCCAGTAGTAGTTTTACCACATCCTGATTCTCCTACTAACCCTAAAGTTTCTCCCCTTTTAATTGTAAAAGAAACATTATCTACTGCCTTAACAAAGCTCTTCTTTGAAAATAATCCTTTGTTTGCAGGGAAGTATTTACAAAGGTTTTTAACCTCTAAAATAACGTCATTTTTATTTTCCATTATTCTTCCCCCCTTATTGGTGATTCAACTTTTGGTGCATTTTCATGACATAACCAACATGCTGCTCTGTGACCTTCTCCTACTTCAAATAGTGGTGGTTGTTTTTCTTTACATATTTTCATAGCATAATCACATCTTGCAGTAAACGGACATCCAACAGGTGGTTTTAATAAATCTGGTGGTTGTCCTTCAATAGGAATTAATTTTTCTTTTAATTCGCTCTTTGGATTTGGAACACTTCTTAAAAGTCCCCATGTATAAGGATGTTTTCCTCTATAGAATATATCCTCAGTAGTTCCTTCTTCAACAATAAGTCCACCATACATAACATTAATTCTTGAACAAAGATCAGCAACTACTCCTAAGTCATGTGTTATTAATATTATTGATGTATCTAACTTGCTTTTTAAATCTTTCATTAAATCTAATATTTGTGCTTGTATTGTAACATCAAGTGCCGTAGTAGGTTCATCTGCAATAATAAGCTTAGGTTCACAAATTAAGCTCATTGCAATCATAACTCTTTGTCTCATACCACCTGAAAATTCATGTGGATATTGCTTTAATCTTTTTTCTGGACTAGGAATTCCTACCATATCAAGCATTTTAATAGCTTTTTCATTAGCTTCTTTTTTAGATATCTTTTTATGCTTTATTAAATGTTCAGTTAATTGATCTCCTACTGTGAATAAAGGGTTTAATGATGTCATTGGATCTTGGAAAATCATAGACATATCATTTCCTCTTATTGTTTGCATCAATTTTTCAGTAGGTTTTGTTATATCTTTATCATCAAAGAAAATTCTTTCAGCATCTATTTTTGCATTTGCTCCTAAAAGCCTCATTATTGTCATCATTGTTACTGACTTACCACATCCTGATTCACCAACAACTCCAAGAGCTTCCCCTTTTTCTAAATGAAATGATACTCCTCTTACAGATTGTACATCTCCAATATGAGTCTTAAATGATGTTTTTAAGTTTTTAACTTCTAATAATTTACTCATATGTTTCTCCTCCTATTTTTGATGCTTTGGATCTAAAGCTTCAGTTAATCCATCACCAAATAAGTTAAATGCTAAAATGATTAAACAAATCATAGCAGCCGGGAATAATAATTGATAAGGTTGAGTTGTTAATAATCCCTTTGCATCATTTGCTAATGTTCCTAAAGAAGCAAGTGGAGCGTTTAACCCTAAACCTATGTAACTTAGGAATGCTTCAGTAAATATAGCTGAAGGTACAAATAATGTCATTGTTACTATGATTGAACCTAAACAGTTAGGAATTAAATGTCTTAATAATATTCTTGTTTTAGATGCACCTAATGTTTTAGCTGCTAAAACAAATTCTTGCTGTTTAAGTTGAAGGATATCTCCTCTAACTATTCTAGCCATACCAACCCAAGATGAAATAGCCATTGCAACAATAATTGCAAACATACCACTAGATCCATCTTTCTTTAAAACGTTCATTAATAATACTACATATATTAATGTAGGAATTGAATATAAGACGTCTACAATTCTCATCATTATATTATCAACTTTTCCACCTAAGAAACCTGCAATACCACCGTATAAAACCCCAATTACAAGGTTTAAAACTGATGCTGCAAAAGCAATAATTAATGAATATCTTGCACCATACATAACTCTTACAAATAAATCTCTACCTAAATTATCTGTTCCAAACCAGTGTTGTGCATTTGGCCATAAATTTGAAGCAGTTTTATCTGTAGATTTATAAGTAAATCCATATAACTTTTCAATTAATATTGGTCCAAATATTGCAAATATAATAATTACTATAATCATTACTAATGAAAATAATGCAACTTTATTTTGTTTTAATCTTCTCCAAGCATTTGCCCAATAACCTACGCTTGGTCTTATAACATCATCAGCTTTTTTCTCTTCAGTACTTAAAGGAGAAAATAAATCGCTATCAATGTTTAAATCTAAATTTTCTGCCACTACGTTTTTCATTATCTCTCCCCCTTTTATGCTTCAAGTTTAATTCTTGGATCTACTACAACATATAATAAATCAACAATTAAATTACAAATTACTATAAATGTACAATAGAAAGCTAAAACCCCTAATAAAGCTGTATAGTCTCTATTTGTTATTGTTAACGTAAACTCATTCCCTAATCCTGGAATAGCAAATATCTTTTCAACTACGAATGAACCTGTAAGTACCCCTGCAGTTAAAGGTCCTAAATATGTTACTACTGGAATTAGTGAATTTCTTAATGCATGTTTAAATATAATTTTTCCACCACTTAACCCTTTAGCTTTTGCAGTTCTAATATAATCTGATTTTAATACATCAATTAACTTATTTCTTGTTAATCTAGTTATAAATGCCATAGAACTTCCTGATAATGCTATAACAGGCATTATATAATTTTCAGGTTTGCTAATACCTGTAGCTCCTAATACTTTTAATTTTACTGTAAATACAAATATCAATAATGATCCGATAACAAAACTCGGTATCGTAATTCCCAGAGTGGCAATTATCATACATATCCTATCAGGCCATTTATCTGCATTTAATGCTGCAACAACCCCAAGTAAAATACCAACAACTACAGATGCAACAATAGCAACTGCTCCGACTTGTGCTGATTTTGGAAAACCATTTTTTATTGTATCAATAACTTGTCTACCTTTATATTTCATTGATTGTCCAAAATCACCTTTTAATAAACCTTTCATATAGATAACATATTGTTCTCCCATAGGTTTATCTAATCCATACTTTTCATTTAATACTTCTTTCATTTCTGCAGTAATTTTTTCGCCTTCAAAAGGTCCTCCTGGCATAATTCTTACAAGAAAGAACACAATTGTTATTACTGCCCAAATTGTAACTATACTAGTTAAAATTCTTTTTCCAATATACTTTAGCATTTGTGTACAACCCCCATCCAATTTTTTTAAAAGCTAAATGTTAACAATTTATATTAATTATAATACATTTATAATATTTGTCAAAATACATCGTTAAATATTTTCTATTTAAATTAATATATTATTAAATTTACTGCATATTTTTTTGCAATATGATAAACAAGTTTTCACCATTTAGACAACGTTTACATTTACTATTTTAGCCAATTTATCCATTATAACATATATTATTACACTTTTTTCATTGGAAATTCTATTAATAAATTATTAACTATTTTGATTTCAAATTTTAAAACAGAAACAAACATTTTCTTTTTTTTATACCACCTATGACGGACATTTTTAAATATTTATTGTATTTTTTTACATTAATATACTTATACATTTAATAAATACTTTATAATAAAACAAAAAAGACATAGGTCTACATATATAATGTTTAACAAAACCTATATCTTTTAAATATTATTGCTAATATGCTCTAAAGCTTTTTAATAAATTTTTCTAACCTATTTAACGATTCATTTAGTTCTTCATCAGAGTAACAATAAGATAATCTTAAATACCCTTCTCCACCATTACCAAATGCTGTACCTGGTACACAAGCCACTTTTTCTTCATGTAAAAGTCTTAATGCAAATTCTTCAGATGACATATTGTACTTTTTAATTGAAGGAAATACATAAAATGCTCCCTTTGGAATAACTACATCTAATCCTATTTCTTTTAATCTATTAACTACAAAATCTTTTCTTTTGCTAAAAATACGCTTCATATATTCTACATCATTTAATCCATATTTAAATCCATCATATACTGCCCATTGACAAATTGATGGTGCACATGAAACATTATATTGATGTACTTTAATTATTTCATTCATTAAATATTCGCTACATGCATAATACCCAACTCTTAATCCTGTCATAGAAAACATTTTAGAAAATCCACCAACATAAATTATCTTTTCTTTAATTTCTTTGCATTGTGCTACACTATAATATTCTTCATAACATAATGCTTCATAAATCTCATCAGTAATAACAATAACATCGTTATCTTTAATAACTCTTACCAGTTTTTCTTTTTCCTCTTTAGATAATACTGCACCGGTTGGATTACTAGGCAATGATAATACTAAATATTTTATATTCATATCTTTTATTTTATTTTCTATATCATCTATATTTATATTAAATTGCTCATCTAAAGAATAATTAACTACTTCACCACCTAAAATAGCAACTATACTTTCATAAGCTGGATAAGCCGGTGTCGGTATTAAAACTTTATCATTTTTATTAATTAATGCTGTAAATATGTTAAATAATGCCTCACTTCCACCAACAGTAATGCATATTTCATTTGCATTATATGAAATATCCTTTGTATTTAAATATTTACTTATTTCATTTCTTAATTCATCTATACCTAAATTACTTGTATATGTTGTTTTATTTTCATTAATAGCTTTAATTAGTCCATCTTTTATTGCTTTTGGTAATTCAAAATCCGGCTGACCTAATGTTAATGAAATAGCTCCATCGACTTTTTGTACTTCATTATAAAATTTTCTAATGCCTGAGATTTTAACATTTTTCATATTAACATTCATTAATCGTGCCCCCTTAATCTTATTTTAAGTATTTCTTCTTTAAGTAATTTTATAGTAAATAACCTAGTCAGTAAAGTTTTTTCTACTATTTTACTAATGTCTCTTTAAAATACTCTTTATTTCTATTATAATTATATGTGCTCAGGTAAAAATTTGGGGCATAATGCAGAAAGGATGATTTTATGAATTATAATTTAACTGATCCTTATGAAATCGCAAGATTCATTAAAGATTCAAAAAAGACAACACCTGTAAAGGTATATGTAAATGGTGACTTAAGCGAAGCTTCACTAGAAAATATCGAATATTATGGTAATGACAATTTTTACATATTATTTGGAGAAACTGATGTTATTACTGAAATAATATTAGAAAATAAACACAAAATAAAAACATTTAGAGTTGAGAACGATAGAAGAAATTCAGCAATACCTATGCTAGATCTTTTATCAATAGATGCAAGAATTGAACCAGGTGCTATTATTAGAGATAGAGTTTCTATCGGTAAAAATGCTGTCATTATGATGGGTGCTGTTATCAATATTGGTGCTGAAATTGGTGAAGGAACAATGGTTGACATGAATGCAGTTATTGGTGCTAGAGGTCAACTTGGTAAAAGAGTTCACTTAGGTGCTGGTGCTGTTGTTGCTGGTGTTTTAGAACCACCAAGCAAGGAACCTTGCCAAATAGGAGATGATGCATTAATTGGTGCTAATGCAGTAATACTTGAAGGAGTTAAAATAGGTGCTGGTGCTGTTGTTGCTGCTGGTTCTGTTGTTACTGAAGATGTTCCTGCTGGTGTAGTAGTTGCTGGTTCACCTGCAAGAATTATCAAAAATGTAGATGATAAAACTAAAGATAAAACTCAAATCTTAGATGATTTAAGAAAATAAAAAAACTCCCAATTGGGAGTTTTTTTATTAAGCACTTTTTAAACAGCGCCTTCTTCGTGATTTACATTATCTGTATGTTTAGTCTCTTCTTCAGAAACCTTTTCCATTTTAGAAATTGAAACCTCATAAGCAACTTTTTTAACAACTTCATTTTCATTAATCTTCTTTTGATATTCACGACTTTGAAGTCTTCCCCATACCCTTATATTATCTCCAACTTCTAATGTTTGACAAAATCTTGAATTTCTTCCCCAAGCAATAGTTGGAATGTAATCTGATTTATTATATGCTCTATTTACAGCTAATAATACATCAGCAATTTCTCTTCCAAATGGTGTCTTTCTGTATACTGGTTCTTTACATATATAACCATCTAAGAAAATCTCGTTTGGATTCTTGCTTTTTTCTATGCATGGTTCAATATTTCTAGCGAAAACTGTTAATATTAATTTATTTGCTCCATCTACGAACTTATTATAAGATCTTAATTGACCTAAAACTACTATTTCCTTACCTATAGATAAATCCATATTACTTATAAGTCTTTCAGATACCGTAATGTTTAATAAATCTACAGAATCACTTAATCTCGTTACCTCCAATAGGAAAGTATAAAATCCTTCCCCATACATCTCATGACTAAACTCCATACCGCTCACGATTTTTCCTTCAAGATAAATCTTGTTATTTAACATCAAATTGTCCATCTTTACCCCTCTCTCCCTTAGTAATTAATAAGATTCTTATTGCTGTAATAAATATATCAAGGATTATTTCCATTATAATACAAATACCTCATAAGTTTCAATATTTTTCTAATATTTATTTTAAAATTTGTTCACCATTTTCATTTATGGTATAATTTCCATCATAAATTAGTTCACTAATGGTAACAAATTCATAGCCTTCATCACTTAACTCTTGAATAAACCTTTTTAAGTTTTGTGGAGTATATTTTGCATTATTATGAAATAGTATTATAGAGCCTTCTTTTGATTTTTTCCTTATTCTTTCATATTCTACTTCTGCACTCTCCTCCTTATAATCGATTGAATCTACATTCCATTGAATACATTCATATCCTAAACTTCTTACATACTCGACAGCTTTATCATTATAATCTCCACTTGGAAATCTAAATAATGTTGTTTTTTGCCCAGTTGCTGCATATATGATATCTTCAGTTTTTTTAATTTCATCAGACATTCTTTCTTCTGAAATTTTAGTAAATGAAGGATGTATATAACTATGATTTCCTATCTCATTACCACCATCACTTATTTTCATTAATTTTTCCCTGTTTTCATCGCTATAATTAACCCATCCACCCATTATAAAGAATGTACCTTTAGCATTACCTTCTTCTAAAACATCTAAAATATCATATATGTATTCTTTTTCCGCCCAATTTACATCAAATGTTAATGCTATTTTCTTTTCATCTGTTTTTACACTATATATAGGCAATTGTTTTGTTTGATTTGACCATGTACTTGTACTTTCGTTACTATAAACTACTGAAATAATTGTAACTAAAATAAGAATTAATATGTTTATACTAGCCTTCTTATTCACTTTCATAACAACACTCCTAAACTTAATTTTCAATAATTTATATTCTAAAAATATATTATTATGACTACAATATTCCATATGCTTAAATTTGTGATATAATAATATAGACACTTTCATAATGGAGGTTAATTATGTACGAGAATTCAGCAGAACTAGCAGAAAATAAACTTTTAGTATTATACGTTATAAAATCATTAAGGCAACCTATATCTAAAACTCAACTTAATGAGATTATTCTTGAAAATAATTTTATTAATTATTTTACTTTGCAACAATATATTAGTGAACTTGAAACTTCAGAGTTTGTTTGTTATATTGAAAAAAATAATAAAAAGTTGATAACAATAACACAAAAAGGAGAAAATGTTTTATCTATATTTAATGAAAGAATTTCTCCAATAAAAAGAGATATAATTGATAATTATATCTCCAAAACAATAGATAATATAAAAAAAGAACTAACTATTCATAGTGATTACACTATTGAAAAGAACAATTCTTTTATTGTTGATTTAAAGGCCCTTGAAGATGAAATATTACTTATAGATTTAAAAATTTCTGTTCCTACTAAAAAGCAAGCTTCTACTCTTTGTGCTAAATGGAAGGAAAATCCTTCAGATATTTATACAAAAATCGTTCAAGCACTTTTTAATGAAGAAAATTAAAATAAGATCATAGCATTTGGTTCTGATTCAATTGCTATGATTTTTTCTATTTTATTTTCTTCCAATACAATTAATCTACCTTTTAAATAATCTCCTATATATAGTTTATTTTTATGCTTCAAAATCCCTTTAGGCATACCACCTATATATAGAGTTTTTTCCACGTAATATCTCTTTTTATTTATTATACTAATGCTTCCCTCTGTAAAATTTGTAATATAAATATACTCCTCATCTTCATACAAATCTATAGGAGATGTACCCACTTCTACTCTTGCTACATGGTTGAATGTTTCTATTGAGAAAACATCTAAAAAACCATTTTCATCACTTCCGAGATAACTCTCACAAATATAAACAAACTTTTCATTGTTAGATACCTTTACCTTAGTTGGATATTCTGGTGTCAAGAGAGTTTCTACTATTTCATAGTCATCAACTCTTATAATATTAGTGCAGTTTTCCTCTAAATTTGATACAAATATTAATCCATCTTTATTACAATAGTCAATACTATGTGGCCAGCTACCTGTTTCAATTTCCCATGATACTCTATTTTGGGATAAATCATATTCAACAATAGAATTAGACTCTCCACAAATTGTATAAATTTTATCTTCAACTCTTAATAAATCATTAGGTTTTGGACCTATTTTTATATTTCTAGATTCAATTAAAGGATCACATGTAAAAATTGATATAGAATCGCTATAATTATTTGCAGTTAAGATTTCATCTTTGTATTTTCTAATACCATGTGGACCGACTGGTGTTTCAGATAAAGCGAATAATATTTTTTTCACTTCTAAAGTATCTAACGTAATAAACGAAAGCGAATCAGCACCTGTATTGCATAAAACTATAGAACTCAATACTACACCCCCTTAAAACTTCTATGTATTTTAATATATGCAAATTCTGATTACTTCGCTAGTGTAATTTCATAGTTTTTCTTTATTTTTCTTCGATATCAATATATAATAATACGGTACTTATAATTTATTTGGAGGTTTAGATATGTTTGTTTATAAAACATCTAGAGTATGTGCCAGCGAAATTCATGTTGACATAAAAAATAACGTAATTGAAAATGTTGAATTTGTTAGAGGATGTCCTGGAAATTTATTTGGTATTTCAGTTTTAGTAAAAGGTATGAATATTGACGAAGCTATAGAAAAACTTAAAGGAATTGATTGCAGAGGAAAAGGAACTTCTTGCCCTGACCAATTATCAAAGGCTTTAGTTGAATATAAATCTTCTATTTCATAGTAAAAAGCGACAAGCTCTAACTTGTCGCTTATATTTTCTAAAACACTAATTTAATTACTCTTATTTAATCAATTCAAGAGCTATTTCCATCATATCAGTAAATGTATTTTGTCTTTCTTCTGGAGATGTTTCTTCTCCTTTAAAGATGTGATCAGAAATTGTTAGAATCGATAAAGCTTCAACCCCATTCTTTGCTGCTAATGTATAAAGTTCTGCAGTTTCCATTTCTACAGCTAAAACTCCATAATCAGCCCAAGTCTTTAATGAAAAATGATTTGTATCATCATAGAATAAATCACTTGATAATACATTTCCTACTTTAACATTTGCACCTTTTGCTTTTGCTATATTATATGCATTATATAATAAATCAAAATTAGCACTTGGAGCATAATCAAGCCCATTAAATCTTCTCTTATTAATACCTGAATTTGTTGATGCGCTTTGTGCAAGGACTATATCTCTTACATTTACATTATCACTACAAGAACCTGCTGATCCTATTCTTATAAGTCTTTTAGCTCCATAAAATTGTATTAATTCATTGACATAAATTGAATGTGATGGTAATCCCATTCCTGTACCTTGTATTGAAACTCTCTTTCCTTTATAAGTTCCTGTATAACCATACATTCCCCTTACTTCATTATAGCATACAGCATTTTCCAAAAAGTTTTCTGCTATAAATTTTGCTCTTAATGGATCCCCTGGTAATAATACTGTTTCTGCAATAGCTCCTTCTTTAGCCATTATATGTAAATGTTTTGACATATACATTTCCTCCTTTTCTTTACTTTATTATTTAATAGTATAGTATATTCTTTTCTAATAGTAAATGTTTAGCTTTCAAGTTAGGAAAAATTTTAGTTTTTGTTTTTTATTTTATGCTCATTTACGAGTATTTTATTTAAAAGTATATTGTATAACATTTTTCCTTATTTCTTAACCATAAAAAAATAAGAGTTCAAAACGAACTCTTATTTTTCAATATATTTTCTTATTATTTTTCTCATATCACCTATCATATATAATGAGCCACTTGCTAATATAAGATCATTTCTATCTGCATCACTTAAAGCTTTTATATATGCTTCTTCATAATCATCATACGCTTTACAATTTATATTATATTTTATTACTTCACTTCTTAAATCATCTGCTAATTCTGCTCTTATTGAATTAGGTGTAACAGCATATATTTTCTGAGCCATTGGTGTTATTACTTTAATCATTTCTTCAACATCTTTATCTGCTAAAATACCTAAAATTAAATATAAATTATTATATTTAAAATATTTATTTATATTTCTACTCAATGTTTCTATACCTTGTATATTATGTGCACCATCAATTACAACATAAGGATTAGTTGATAATACTTCTAATCTTCCCTTCCATGAAACATTTTTTATACTTTCAACTATATTTTCTATAGATATATTAGTTATATTTCTTTTGTTTAAAATATCAATTACTTTTATTACTACACTTAAGTTCATTATTTGATGTTCACCAAGCAATGGCAATAATATATTAACGTCTTTATCAGAATCATATTTTAGTAATTGGTATGGCTTATCCTCATTTACTACACTAATAAATTTTAATTTATTATTATCGGCTATATAAAGTTCTGAATTCATTTCATGACACTTATCTTTTATTACTTTTAAAGCTTTGTCATGTTGAGGGTATATTACTGTAGGAATGCCATTCTTAATAATTCCAGCCTTTTCCTCAGCTATTTCAGCTAATGTATTTCCTAATAAATTTGTATGGTCAAAACTTATAGAAGTTATAACTTGAAGTATTGGTTTAATAACATTAGTAGAGTCTAATCTTCCTCCTAAACCTACTTCTATAACTCCAAAGTCTATATTTTCTTTTTTAAAATATAAGAGCATTAAAACAGTAATTATTTCAAATTCTGTTGGATGATTATATCCACCCTTTATTACTTTATCTACAGCTTCCTTAACCTCATCCATTAAATCTGCTAAAGTTTCTTTTGGAATATTGTTTCTATTAATTTGAATTCTTTCTTCAAATTCTTCAATAAAAGGAGATGTATACATACCTACTTTATATCCAGCTCCAATTAATATTTCTGTTATCATCGAAGTCGTAGAACCTTTTCCATTTGTTCCTGCGATATGTATAAGTTTTAAGTCTTTTTCTGGATTACCTAAGTACTCTAATAACTTATGGGTTCTTTCTAATCCATAGTTTGAACCAAAATTACCAACCTCAGTGATATATTTCATTGCTTCTTCGTATCTCATATATTACCTCTTCTTTTTCAATTTGTATAATGCATAATCTTTGTAACACTTCTACATCTTTTAATATAAAGTCTAACAATGTTACTCCTCTATATCTGGTGACCTCAGTGTATAAACTAATTCTAACTAATAATTAAGTTTATACTACTAAATATAAATTATTTTTAGTTTAAATGCAAAATTATCTATTTTCTATATTGATATTTCTTTAATCCTAATCTTGTTTGCTTCTCTTATGATATTTCCAAAAAGCTATTATTTCTTGTAAATCTTTTTCATCTTTAAATAGTTATTTCGTAAAAACAACAATTGTCATATACCAAAAATATATTTTTCATAAATATCCTCCGAAATCCTATTTATGTAATAATTATATATTATATTTTATAAAAGAAAAAGGAAACCAAATCTTCTGATTTCCAACACTAATCACAATTTTCTATAATTAACTATGTGCTTGTATTTCGAATTCTTATTTATTAAATATAATATTATCTACATTTTGAAATTGAGGCTTTATATAATACATAATTTAAAATAAAAATGACTAATAAAACTTACTTTAGCTTTATTAGTCATTTCATCACATTATATACCTTTTAAATCAAGTTTAATCTTCTTTAGACATTGATGATAAATTATTTCCTTGAGTTCCATCTGGTTTAGTTCTTAAATACTCTTCACCTTTTTTAGAATGAGCAATAATTACACCATCGATTTGTCCATTTTTAGCCATCTCTACTCCTTGTGCTTTATCAACTGTTGTACCATTTTCTAATACATATTGCATTATTTCTCCACTACTATCTTTAATTGTTTCAACTATTTTATTACTCATATTATTATTCACCTCTTAATCTTATTTTTCACAAAATGAAGCTGTCGCAATAGCGGGTAAAAAAATCCGCTAGCGATAGCTCTTTTTCTATATTTTCAAAAAAATAATT
>NZ_JBCOAB010000052.1:0-21777 GCF_040227035.1 Clostridium sp. RTP31139st1_H3_RTP31139_211217 | reverse complement strand
TAGGCTTATAGAGTCTGGGATTTATTTTTTTTTGCAAAAGGGGCCTCGCACTAATTATTTAGTGCGACAGCCCCTTTAAATTTATCTTGAAGCTTTTCTATATCCAGCAGATATAGCTTCTTCTTCGCTATTAAAATTAACTAAGTAATCAGAATCAGCCATATTTTCATAATCCCTTTGACCAGGGCAATGATATATTTTTGATTTAGAATTTCCTCTTATTATTATTTCTTCGGTAGATGTAGTATTGTTAGAAGAAGTTGTGTTTGAAGAATTATTTGAAGTATTGTTTGAGTTACTTGAAGAACTAGTATTAGTTATTTCTTCGCCACTAAGAGCACTATCGCCAGTAGCGTAATCTATTGTAATACCAGGTTGTACATTATATACAAACACATTAAATTCAATACCTTCTCCATTATCTTCAACAGATTTTGCTTCCATTTGAACACCAGTAGCAACAAGATTATTGCCTTCGAATACTGGAGTTACTCTGTATAAAACATGATTATTTGTTTCTTTAATATAGTCGGCAACCATGTTTTCGTATGGAAGCATTAAAGTAGCATTAAAGTATCTTGTTCCAGTAATTAAATTTCTGTCATTTGCATTTTCAGCAGTTAATTGATATCCAATTAAGTGAGATCTGTTATAAAGGTACTTTCCTTCAACAATATCATATTTTACAGAGTGCCATCCGCTTGGTTTAACAGAACTAATAGATTCTCTTTTTTCTGTTGGCATTATATCAGTTCCTATATTTGAATATGCAACTCCACATCTACCTAAATCATCTAAAGGAGCATATTCTTCAAATGAGGTAGTCGTTAAATCTGATTCAGAAAAATTAGGTATATTATTATTTAAAATAATATAATCGTCACCAGAATATGCTGGAATATTATCAATAGTGATATTACTACTATCAGCAGTTGTATTTTGGGTAGATGAATTTGTATCATTAGAATTTTCGATTACTTGTCCATTATTGTCTGTAGAAAGATCAATAGTTATAGAACAACTAATAAGTCCACTTAAGCACAGTAAGACTCCTAGCATCATAATTAATGAGTTTTTAAATTTAAGTAATTTTTTCATTAGTGTATTCTCCTATAAATTTTTTTTGTTATTTTTTCATGGGATGATCCTTCAAATTCAGATTCATTCATTAACTCCCATGAGTTATTATTTAAATCAATATCAAAATGTAAGTCAGTAGGATAAATTCGGTTCCAGTTATAGATAACTATAGTATTAATTTTATCAATATACTTATATAATGATTTATCTTCAACTAAACAGAAGTCATTTTCATTGCATTCATTTAAAAAGTCTTCATAAACTTTAATATTTCCATCATCTATATCTTTATATAGTTTGTAAGAATAGTTATTCATGTAAAGAATTTTGGATTTAACTAATTCTTTTATATCAGATCTAAGAAGTTTATCTTGGCTTTGTCTTCTTTTATTGAACATCATTCCATTTTTATCATCTAAACAAACAATTATATTCATAGTTTCCTCCTTATATTATTTCTTGTAATATTATATCAAAAATTTAGTAGTATAGTTATAAAATATATGATATATCAAAAGGAACATTTTGGAGTGAGTTATAAAAATAAAATTTAATTGAAGGAGAGTTACATAAGTAATATCATAAAATTAAATTAGCATAATAAAGTTTAGTGGTGCAAATTAAGGAGGAAAATTTATGAATAAAGTATGTGTGCTTGGAAGTATTAATATGGATTTAGTAGTAAAAGTTAATGAGATACCAAGGATTGGAGAAACAATCCTATCAAAATCATTTGAAAAGATTGCAGGTGGAAAAGGAGCTAATCAAGCTATTGCAGCTAGGAGATGTGGAGCAGAAGTTTCTATGATAGCCAAAATAGGAAAAGATGAAAATGGTAAGATTCTTAAGAGTAAGTTAGAAGAGGATAAGATTAGTACAGAATGTGTTTTTGAAGATGAAAAGGAAGCAACAGGAATGGCTTTTATTATGGTTAATGAAAGTGGAAATAATTCAATAGTAGTTGTATCAGGATCAAATATGGCAATTAATGAAGAAGAAATAGATACTTCTATACAAAAGATTAAAGAGGCTGATATAGTTATAGCTCAATTTGAAACAGCTGAAGAAATGACATTAAAAGTATTTAAAAAAGCTAAAGAGTTAGGAAAAGTAACGATATTGAATCCAGCTCCAGCAAAGAAAATAAATGATGAGCTTTTAAAAGTTACAGATATTATAGTGCCAAATGAAACTGAAGCAGAAGTTCTCACTGGTGTTACTGTTAATAATTTAGATGAAGCTAATGAAGCAGGAAAGGTATTTTTAGAAAAAGGAGTAAAGTTTGTAGTAATTACTTTAGGTTCTAAAGGGGCAGCTGTGATAGGAAAAGATTTTTGTGAGATAGTGCCAGCATATAAGGTGAATGCTATAGATACAACCGCAGCAGGGGATAGTTTTATTGGGGGAGTAAGTTCAAAATTAGATTTTAAAAATATTAATAAAGAAAATTTAATAGATGCAGTGAGTTTTGGAAATAAGGTATCATCTATAGCAGTTCAAAGAAAAGGTGCTCAGCCTTCAATTCCTTATTTAAAAGAAGTAAAAGAAGTTTATGGAGATTATTAATTAGTTAAGGGAAAGTTAAAAAGAAGAAAATTAAGATCAAAAATATGAGTAGCGGCGAAACTATAAGTATTGAGTATTCGTTAATATAAGTTATATAAAAGGGGAATAATGGTAGAGAAATATTGTTTTAAAATAAGAAAATGTATCTGCATATAGAATAAGAAGAGTGAAACAATATAAAGGAGGTGATTTTATGAAATCAATATGGGAAGAGAACTGCAAATTTGATAAAAGAGAAGATTTAAAAGGCAATATAAAAACTGATATATTAGTTATTGGAGCTGGAATAGCAGGAATATTAACAGGTTATTTATTAAAGCAAAGTGGTAAAGAAGTAGTATTAATAGATAAGTCTGAAACTGCAAGTGGAAATACAAAATGTACTACAGCAAAGATAACATCACAACATGATTTGATTTATGATAAGTTGATAAAAGAATTTGGAGAAGAAAAAGCTAAGCAGTATGCAAGAGCTAATGAATTAGCTATAAAGAAGTATAAAGAAATTATAGATGAAAGAAAAATAAAATGTGATTTTGAAGAAGTTGATGCATATATTTATTCCTTAAATGAAATCGATAAAATAAAAGAAGAAGTAGAAGCAGCTAAAAAATTAGGAATAGATGCAGAATTCGTAGAAAAAATTAATCTTCCATTAGAAGTTAAAGGGGCTATTAAGTTTAATAACCAAGCACAATTTAATCCATTAAAATTTTTAAAAGATATTTCAAAAGATTTAGTTATATATGAAAATACTAGAGCTATAAAAATAGATGAAAACTTAGTGCATACTGATAAAGGAGATATAGAAGCAAATCATATAGTGGTAGCTACTCATTATCCAATAATGAATGCTCCAGGATATTATTTTATGAAGATGCATCAAGAAAGATCTTACGTTATAGCTTTAGAAAATGCAGATAGTATTGATGGAATGTATATAGATTATGAAAAACAAGGATATTCATTTAGAAATTATAAAGGGTTACTACTATTAGGTGGAATAAGTCAAAGAACTGGTGAAAATGAAAATGGAGGATGTTATGATGCATTAAGAAAATTTGCAAAAGAAATATATCCAAATTCAAATGAAAAGTATCACTGGTCAGCACAAGATTGTATTACAATTGATGGTATACCATATATAGGAAGATACTCTGATAGTACACCTAATATATACGTAGCTACTGGATTTAATAAATGGGGAATGACAAGTGCTATGGTATCAGCCATGATAATTTCAGATTTTATATTAGGAAATGAAAATGATTTTTCAGAAATATTTTCACCAAAAAGGTTTGATTTATCATTATCCATTAATAATATTGCTAATGACATGGTTGAAACAGCTAAGAATTTTATAGCACAAAAAATATATATTCCAAGTAGTGAAATAGAGCATATTAAGAATGGGCATGCTGGAATTGTTGAGTATAATGGTGAAAAGGTTGGAGTATATAAAAATAAAGATGGAAAAGAATTTATTGTATCAACAAAATGTGCACATCTAGGATGTCAACTTCATTGGAATGCAGATGAATTAACATGGGATTGTCCTTGCCATGGTTCAAGATTTGATTATAAAGGAAAGTTAATAGAGGGACCTGCAAATAAAGATATTGTAGAGGATTAAGAATAAAGGTAGCTATATAGAAAATATTAAAGATAAAAAAATATAATCTCCAATTATGTAAAAAAATAAAATGCATATACTAACTATATTGCAGTAATAAAACAAAGGAAGGAGATTATATATGAAAAACAAATTATCTAAACAGGCCTATGGTGGGGTACATGGAAGAGACTATGTTCCATATATAAGAGATAAATCAAAAAGTGGAACTAATATTGCTGTAATAATAATTGGAATAATATTAGCAACTATATTTGCAGCATCTACTGCATATTCAGGAATGAAATCAGGGCTAACAGTAGCTGCAGGGATTCCAGGGGCAATAATTGGTTCAATGTTTATTGGAGTATTTGCTAAGGATAAAGGAATACTTGGAAAGAATATAACACAAGGTATGTCAAGTGGCGGTGAATCAATAGCAAGTGGAATGATTTATGTATTACCTGCAATTATTTTAATAGGAAGTAATGTAACTTTTTTAGAGGGAATAAGTGTAGGGATAGGTGGTGCCTTATTTGGGATAGGAGCATTATCATTAGTATATAATTATTTGATAGTTGAAGAACATGGAAAGCTTATGTATCCAGAATCAATGGCTATATCTGAAACATTAGTAGCATCAGAAGGTGGCGGAGATGCTATTAAGTTTATGGGAATCGGATTTGGAATTAGCGGTATCATAAATGTTTTAACAGGATCATTTTTGAATTTAATTAATAACACTATTACTTATGTAGGAAGTAAATTTTATAAATGGAAGTTTTCTATAGAAGTAAATCCACTTTTACTTGGAATAGGGTTTATAGTTGGATTAGAAGTATCATTAACTATGTTTGCAGGATCATTATTATCTAATTTTGGTATTGCACCTTTAATAGGTTATTTTACTGATATGGCAGAAATGAATGCTAAAACATGGAATGATACTACAGTACTTATCAATCAAATGGATGTGAATGCTATAACAGGAAGCTATGTTAAATATATAGGAGCAGGAATGATGCTTTGTGGAGGTATAATAGGTGCTTTAAAACTTATACCCACAATAGTTGTATCTATAAAAGAAACATTAAAGGCTAGATCAAGTAATGAAGGTAGTGGAGAAAAGAGCTCTGGGGAAATGATAATACTTTTAGTTGGTATTGTAATTGCATTTGTAGCAGGATTTTTTATTTCTAATAGTATTTTAATGGCCGTAGTTGCAGCTATTGTTTCATTAATATTATCTTTATTATTTGTAATAGTTGCAGGACGTTTAACAGGAACAATAGGTACATCAAATCTTCCTGTATCAGGAATGACAATAGCTTCATTAGTAATATTAACATTAGTATTTGTTATAATGGGCTGGACAGGGCAAGCTGATAATAAATCATTATTACTATTTGCGGCATTTATGGTTGTTGCGATATCAGTAGCAGGTGGTTATAGTCAATCTCAAAAAGTTACATATGTAATTGGCGGAAGTAAAAAGGAAATGCAAAATTGCTTTGCAATAGCTAGCATAATTGGAGTTATTATTACTACAGGAACAATAATGTTATTATCTAGTCAATTAGCTGTCACAGGTGCAGATGCACCATTTGCATTACCACAAGCAAATTTAATGGCTACATTAACTTCAGGAATAATGTTAGGAAATTTACCTTGGCCTATGATTATAGTTGGAGTCGTTATGGCATTAGTTTTATTTTTATTAGATTTGCCAATAATGACTATAGCAATAGGTTTTTATTTACCAATATCAACAACAACAATAATATTAGTTGGAGCATTAATACGCGTATTTGTTGAAAAAATGAGCAAAAGTGATGAGGAAAAAGAGGTTAAAGTTTCAAATGGAATAAGTTTATCTTCAGGACTTGTTGCTGGTGGTTCTATTATTGGATTAGTAGGAATTATATTACAAGTAACAGGAGTTATAAAACCTAGAACACCGGCAGGATTTGTAGCTAGTAATATGATGGGAATAATATTATTAATTATTCTAGTTATAGCTACTACAATTCCAATTATGATGTCAAAGGTGAAGAAAAATGAAGGATAATGAAGATGTTTTAAATTTAAAATTTAGAATTTGTGATAATGTAGAATATAAAATTGATGATAATGGAAGAGTTACAATTTTTGAAAAACAAGACCATAGAATTCAAAGTTTTTTTAGAAAGTTAAAGTTCAGGATTCCTTTATATAAAGAAATAGAGTTTGATGAAATTAGCAGTGCAGTATTTCTTGATATTGATGGAAATAAAACTGTGAAACAAATAGGTGAAGATTTAGTAAAAAGATTTGGTGATAAAGTAGAACCACTATATGAAAGATTACTTATTTTTATCAATCATATTTATATAAATTGTAAATATATTGAAAAATAAGATGCTACCCTGTATAGGAAGAATATTAAGATGGTAAGCTATTTAAAAGCTTGCCATTTTTTAGTGGGAATATGTAAAAAATATTCAATTTATGGTAAAAACTATTGACTTAGAGTAAGCTACAAGTTGTATACTTAAAGGTAAGAAAAATACTATAGGGGTATGTGAGATGTTAAATACAAATGTAGATTTATTAAAAGGGAAAATTCTTAAATCATTAATAATTTTTGCAATACCATTATTCATTTCAAATTTATTTCAACAATTATATAATACTGTAGATATAATGATTGTAGGAAATTTTTTAGGAGATACATCATTAGCTGCAATAGGGGCAAGCTCTGCAGTATATGAATTATTAATTGGTTTTGCATTAGGTATAGGTAATGGACTAAGTATGGTAGCAGCAAGAAGTTATGGAGCAAATGACACTAAACTACTAAGAAAATCAGTGGCAGGATCAATTGTTATAGGATTTTTTATCACTGTAATAATTATGGTTATTTCTCAATTATTTTTAATGCCATTATTAAGATTACTAAATACACCATCAAACATAATAGAGGAATCATATTCTTATATTTCAACAATTACATTATTTGTAGGAGTTATGTTTGCATATAACTTATGTGCAGGTTTATTAAGAGCTATAGGAAATAGCTTTATGCCATTAGTATTTCTTGTAATATCATCTTTATTAAACATAGGATTGGATATATTATTTATTACACAATTTAATATGGGAATTAAAGGAGCAGCAGTTGCAACAATTATATCTCAAGGTATTTCTGTTGTATTATGTATTTCATATATATATTCAAAAAGTAAAATCCTTATTCCAAAGAAGAAACATTTTGCTGTTGGAAAGGAGCTATATAGAGAACTGTTAGGACAAGGCCTTTCTATGGGATTTATGATGGCAATTGTATCTACAGGAACTGTTATTTTACAAAGTGCTATAAATGGACTTGGGTATTTAACTATTGCTGGACATACTGCTGCCAGAAAGCTTAATAGCTTTTGCATTATGCCAATAGTAGCGGTAGCGCATTCAGTTTCTACATTTGTTTCTCAAAATAAAGGTGCGGATCAAGGGGATAGAATTAGAAAGTCAGTATATTATTCTAATTTAATAGCTATTGCATGGGGAGTTATAATAACAGGAGTTTTATTTTTTGCAGCGCCTATGTTAGTTAAATTATTATCTGGTTCTAGTGAGAATATAGTTATAAGTAATGGTGCAAGGTATTTAAGAATAAATGCACCTTTTTATGGAGTATTAGGAATATTATTTAATTTGAGATATTCATTACAAGGATTAGGTAAGAAAGTTGTTCCATTAGTATCTAGTATTATTGAATTCTTTGGAAAGATTATATTTGTTATATTAGTTATTCCAAGTATGGGATACTTAGGGGTTATACTTTGTGAGCCAATTATTTGGTGTTTTATGACTGCACAACTTATATATGCGTTTTATAGAAATCCTTATATTAAGAAATTTAAAGTAAATAAAGAAATTAATATTGCATAAGAGGTATTTGGTATTAGTGAAATGTTTAAAGGAGTATTTTTTGATACTCCTTTTAATTTGACATTAGTAATATTACATATTATTAAGATAAATAAATATCTAGGTAGAAGAAAATAATTACTTTATTCTATTAACAGCCTTTATAAGTTGTTCAAGCTTTTCAGTAGAAGTGATTCTTTCATTACATTCTAAACTATTTAAACATACATAAAAACCTAGGGATTTATAGTCATCTTGGCTTTGGGGTTTACAAATTGGAGAAACAAATGCAACTTCACTTTCAGAGCCTATATGGTTACAAAGAGTGCAGATATTAGTACTATTTCTTTTTGAAGAAGTAAGCCTACAAGCCATTCCTAATAGTTTACCATCCATATTATAAGTTATAAGAAGTTTTCTAGTCGATTCATCAATCCAACCTAAATATACTAGTTTTGAGTCTTGTATACTTAAATCAGGAAGTTTAAGCTTCTTTTCCTTTTTAAATACTTTATTAATTTCAGAACCTGTAATAGTAGGCATTCCATATACATATTGATTTAAATCCTTTAAGTAAGTAGATATATCCAAAGGATCAGTTACTTTACTTATATTAAGGATTTCTTTTTGTTCTTCTGATAAATTACTAAAAAATGATAAAATTTTATCTTGAGTACAAATTTTAGTAGTTTCAACGATATTAGGATCAATACAGTTTCTAAAAGCATTATTTAAATCAAATAAGCAGTTTTTTATATAATTATATTCTTGTTTTTTTATAAAAGTATCCATAAAAATACACCTCATTTTTAGAAAATCAAATTTATACTATGTAGTATTGACTATAATTTTATTATTAACTAACAAATAAAAAGATGATTATTTGTACATATTAATGAAGGTAAAATAATCATCTTAATTTCAATTACTAAAACATTCATTGAAATATAACAATGAAAGAATAGCATACTTTAAAACAAGTATTCAATCTAATAAATGCTTCTGTATTAATTATGAGCATAATTGTTTTTGTTTATTTATAATTCTTCTAATACTTTTTTCTGACAAAAAATATTCTTTAGTTAACTCATCTATGGTATTGCCTTTAAGATATTTTCTATATATTTCCTTATTTCTTATCTCAAGACTATCTTTTATACCACTTTTTTCTCCCCAGGATTTATGATTTTCGCACTTTCTTGGGATATAAATATATTCTCCATCTATATACTCTTGGATAATCTCAAGAATTTCTACAGGTAACACATCTGTTGCTTTAATATATTTCATTTCCTTACTCCTTAATTTTAAATAATTAAAATATAAAGCAAAGAATACTAAAGGCTATGTGTTACAGAACCTAAAATAATGTCTCAGCTATTTTAATAACTGCTTAGGCTCCAAACAAAGCATAGCTGACCTTTGTGTAGTCTTTGCAAGGAGCAAGCAGGTTTAAAAATGAATGTATCATAATATACTTTCATTAAAAACACCTCCTATAATATTTAAATTATATCATATTCATATAAAAAATTTTATAATTAGAAATTTAATATTTTTGGATTCAAGTAAAGAAGTATATGAATAGTATAAAAAGAGAGTATTATATAAAATTTTATAAAGGGGGTAATATATGATAAATATAATGATTATTTGTGGGTTGGTATTACTAATAAGTATAACTTCCACCAAAATATTATATAAGTTCGGGGTACCGATTCTTTTAATATTTATAATGTTAGGAATGCTATTTGGATCAGATGGAATTGTAGGAATATATTTTAATGATTATCAATTAACTAATAAAATAGCTACTGTAGCGTTGATATTCATTATGTTTTTTGGAGGATTTGGAACTAATTGGAGTATGGCTAAACCTGTTGCGATACCATCAATTCTTTTATCAACATTAGGAGTTGTTTTTACAGCTGGATTAACAGGAGTGTTTTGCTTTTTAGTATTTAAAACAACATTATTAGAGGGGTTACTTATAGGTTCAATAGTTGGATCGACGGATGCAGCATCAGTATTTGCTATTTTAAGATCTCAAAGATTAAATCTTAAGGGATCAATTGCATCCATGTTGGAGTTAGAAAGTGGTAGCAATGATCCTTGTGCATATATGCTTACAACAATTGTATTAGGAATAATGTCTAATAGTAATAATGGAAATATATTTATTATGGTATTAAGTCAAATTTTACTTGGCGGGATGGTAGCGGTGGTTTTAGCTAAATTATCTATTTATTTATTGAGACATTTTAAGTTTGAAATAGAAGGATTTTATCCTATTTTTATGACTGCCATAGCAGTACTAGCTTATTCATTAAGTGAATATTTAGGCGGAAATGGATATTTATGTGTTTATATTACTGGAATAATCATAGGAAATGCTAAGATACCACATAAAAAAAGTATATTTCAGTTTTTGGATGGAATCTCATGGCTTATGCAAATTATGTTATTCTTCTTGTTGGGATTATTAGCATTCCCATCTAAGATACCATTAGTAATTGGAAAAGGAATATTAATATCGATATTTATGATTTTAGTAGCAAGACCAGTAGCTATATTTAGTATATTATTTTGGTTTAAGATACCAATAAAACAACAGATATTTATAGCATGGGTAGGGATAAGAGGAGCAGCATCTATAGTTTTTGCAATATTTGCGGAGACATATGGAGTGTCAATGAATAATGATATTTTTCATATAATATTTTTTATAGCTCTATTTTCTGTGATTGTTCAAGGAACAATTACTCCTAAATTAGCTAAAAAACTAGACTTAATAGATAATGAAGAGTCTGTATTTAAGACTTTTAATGATTACAAAGAGGATAAAAGTACAAGTTTAGTTGAATTTACAATTGATGAGCATAATATTATTGCAAATAAAACTATAATGGATGCTAATATACCAGAAGATATTCTTGTGGTTATGATAAAAAGGAATGGGGATGTATTTGTACCAAATGGTTCCACAGAAATTTTACCAGGAGATATATTAGTTTTATCAGGAAATAAGCTTAAACATTTTAATGAATATCGTGAAGAAAAGAGTACAACACTAACGGAGTTTTCAGTTGAAAAAAAGAGTAGTTTAATAAATAAATCTATAAAAGATGCTGATATTCCAGATGATGTTCTTATAGTTATGATAAAAAGAAAGGGAGAAGTATTGGTTCCTAATGGAAATACAATCATTCTACCAGATGATATATTAGTTGTGACATCAAATAATATGAAGGAAGTAGAAGAATTATTAAGTGTATAGGTTATAAAAAAATTCACCGTAATATTTTTTATTTATGGTGAATTTTTATGTTAATTAATAATTAAGAGCTGTGGAAGTAAATATATTATGATAAAGATTTAACTTTTTATTTATTGCATATTTATGTAATATATATATAAGTAAATTATTACAAGATAAGGAGTATAATATGAATATGGAATTAATTATGTTAGGAACAGGATCTGCAATGGTGACGAAATGTTACAACACTTGTTTTGCTTTAAGAAGAGAAGAGGAATATTTTCTAATAGATGCAGGTGGAGGAAATGGCATATTATCACAGTTAGAAAAAGCAGAAATTAATTATAAAAATATTAAGGGGATGTTTATTACTCATGGGCATACAGATCATATAATTGGAGCAATATGGATAATAAGAAAATATGCTGCATTAATGAATGAGGGAAAATATGAAGGTGAATTTAATATTTTTGGGCATAATGAAGTTGTTAATATTTTAAATACCCTAAGTAATATGATGTTAACTAAAAAACTATTAAAATATATTGGTAATGGAATAAATATCAATGAAGTGTGTCATGGAGATAAAATAGATGCAATAGGAATGAATATAGAATTTTTTGATATTGAATCTACTAAAGATAAACAATTTGGATTTAAAGCAATTCTTCCAAATGAAAAAAAATTAGTTTGTCTTGGTGATGAGCCTTATAAGGAAATTTCTAAGAGGTATGTTGAAAATTGTGATTGGTTACTTTCAGAAGCTTTTTGTTTATATGAAGATAGAGAGATATTTAAGCCTTATGAAAAAAATCATAGTACACCTATTGAAGCTGGAAAACTTGCAAAAGAACTTAATGTAGAAAATTTAATTTTATATCATACTGAAGATAAGAGACTTCGAGAACGTAAAAGACTTTATAGTGAAGAAGCAAAAACAGTTTATGATGGACAAGTATTTGTTCCATATGATTTAGAAAGAATAGAACTTAAGTAATAAATAAAAAATGAGGCTCATTATTTGAGCATCATTTTTTATGTTTATATTTTAAGTCATAATAACTATGAGTTAGAAAGGGCTTATTTTAATTTTGCATCTAATTCATTTGAGATTGCAAGATTGTAAATATATGCATTATTTACTTCATTTATAAAATTTACTTTCATTTCATCAGATAAATTAATATCAGCTAACATATTATGATATTTCATAACATATCCTCTTAAATCATTTATCTCAGGGAATTGATAGTAGTTTAATCCTTCATTAGATATTTTATAGTTTGTACTTAATAATGAAAGGAATGTTCTTCCTCCAAATAAATCAGCTAAGAATCTAGTATAAGCATATGCAACGACTAGCTCTGGTTTAGTCTCAGATAATTCTTCAATTTTTGCAACACAAGCTTCGGTAGAAGCTAATAATTTCATAGAATTTAATTTATCTCCTAATAAGAAGTTTAAATCTTTTCTTATAAGCTCAGAACGATATAATTCTTTTGTTACAAAAGGCTTTACAACAGCGTTATTTTCATTTTTATCTAATGCACTTTCAATAGCTTTATACATTTTTTCTAAATTGTAAATATATTCAGCATATCCATCTACGGAAGCTGTTCCATCCACTAGCTTTTTGATATATCCTGTATTTTCAGCAGCACTATGTAATAAAGATGTTTTTTCTCTTATATCCATCATAAATTTCATTTTTATCACCTCATATTTATAAAAATTATTTAATGATAATATATATCAAAAAGATAATGATTATCGAGTAACGTAATGCTGAGAAAAGTTTTAAATCTTAGTAAAATAGTATGAATTGCTTTGGTTTTCTTAATATTTCATAATATTTCATTATGAATACAATAAGTGAAAGTAAAAAAAAGCCAGAAGGGAGTCCGGCTTTTAATATGTTTTTTGTTAGTTTAAAAATTGTGAAATTATATAATTTCTTTTATAAGTTTGATTTATTAGTAATAACTTTTAATTTAATATTTGTAACTTTTTATAAATTTCTTGTTAATTTGTATACTGTATCAGCAGATTTTGCAACAGCAGGAGAGTGAGTTACTAATATTATGCACTTTCCTTCTTTAGATAACATATGGAATATATCCATAATTTCATCTTGTGTTTTTCCATCAAGATTTCCTGTTGGTTCATCAGCTAAAATTATTTGAGGATCATAAGATAATGCACGAGCAATAGCTACACGTTGCTGTTGACCACCAGATAATTTTAATACTCTACGATTAGCTTCTTCTTCATTTAATCCAACCTTTTTTAACATTTCTATGGCAGTTTCCTTTTTATTATCAAATTTCTTTCCAGAAATGTTCATAGATAAAACTACATTTTCAAGAGCAGTTAAATGAGTAAGTAAATTAAAGCTTTGGAATACTACACCAACATGATTGCTACGAAATTTATATTTATCAATTTTATTAATATCTTCACCATTTAGATATATCTTGCCACTAGTTGGTTTAGCAAGGCTAGAAAGAATTGATAAAAGAGTAGTTTTACCAGCACCAGATTGACCTACAATTGCATATATTTTTCCTTTTTCAAATTCAAAGTTTATATCTTTTAAAACCTGTTTTTTATTACCATCATATTGATAGCATATATTTTCTAATTTTAAAATACTCATTGTATTATCCTCCTAAGATCTGCTTGATAAAATTTTCAATGGTTCATATCTCATAATTGAAATTAATGCAGCCAAACCAGAGATAATAGTAAGCAAAATACCAACAGCTATTAATTGAAGAACAACTGTTAAGTTTGTTGCGCTAGATATAGAGTCAATATAAGATATTGATGTAGTACCTGGCCTAGATCCTGGCATTTTATTTGATCCTACATTAACATTAGTGTCTTTTGAGAATCCAAAGTTTTCATTTATAGCATTAAAAGAAGCTTCAGCACTTTCAATTTGATTTGCAAGTAATGAATTTGTAACTGGAACAGATATGGCACTATCTATAGATGTACCAATTACTATAGCAATTAAAGTTACTGCAAATAATTCAGTAATAAATTGTGTAGCAACTTTATGTTTTTTCATTCCTATTGCAGTAAGAACTCCAATCTCATATTTTCTTTCGCGTAGGTTAAAAATGTTAAATACAACAAGGATAATTCCACCAATAGCAAGTACTATTAAAAAGAACCAACCAGCCATAGTACTTAATGTATTTAGAGGTGTTAAACTGTTTTCGTAAGCTGAAAGATCAGTAGATGAAATAATATAATCAGTACTTAGTCCATAATCATAAATTTTTTCAGCAAAGTTGTAATAATTATCAGAGTTTGCAAAAGTATAAGTAAAGTTTAATTGACTAGTTAATGCCGTAGATGTTTCATTAACACTGTCGTTAGTTTCAGCATTTTCAATAGCTTTAGATGAAGTAATTATAGAATTTAATGCATTGTAACTCATATAAATATTATTTGCTGGATCTGACATAGCAAAAGTTTGGTTACCTTCTGAAGATGCACTATTTGTATATATACCTGAAATAGTTAAACTATAAGTTTCATCTTCGTTATTTGGATTTACTAGTGTAATTGTATCTCCTACAAGCAATTCATTATACATAGCTAATTCGTCACTGATAACACAAACTAAATCACTAGATTCTTCATCAAACATTTGACCATCTGAAATAGAGTAAGTTCCATCCTCTCCAAATAAAGAAATCATAGCATCATATGAAGAGTATCCAGTAATAGAGAAATCACCTTGAACCATAAATGAGAATTTATTTCCAGATCCCCTCATGGTACTAGTTCCTTGATCTAAACCAGTATAAGGTTGAGTTGTTGTAGATTCATCTTCATCTTCAGATGTGGTCGAACCATAGGGTAATAAATCATCATTTGCATTTAATGATGCAGTGATAGTGTAATAATAAGAATCACCTTCATTTTCAGCTTCAGCATAGTTTAAATAATCCTCAAGAGATAATGTTGTACCAGCTAAACTTGAAATATCAAAGTTACCCTTACCACCTTGTCCTGAAGCTTGCATATTAGACATAGCTTTAGAACGATCATAAGATATTTGTGCTGTAATTGTTAAAGAATCTAATGTATCTTCTTTAGCTGTTTCAGCAGCCTGTCTAATAGATAATGCGACACAAGAAGCAGTTGCAATGACAAGAACTATAACACCAATTAAAATGTTACGGGCTTTGTTTCTAGCAATACTTTTAAAAGCATTTTTTATTATATACATTTAATTTCCTCCTATAGATGTTTTTTTACTTCACATAAAGTATATAAATTCAAACTAAATTGAAACTAAATGCATAAGTGAATAATATGTGAAGTTTACTTTAAGGTTAGATTAAGTTAGAAATGGTATATTTAAATTAATAAGGAGATATTAAAGAGTTATATAAAAGAGTTATATAAAAAGTAAAATATATTTAAATAAAAAAAAGGAGATAAATATGAGACTTTTAATTGCAGAAGATGATAGGGATATATCAAAAGCTTTAGTTATGATATTAGAAAAAAATAATTATAGTGTAGATTCAGTTTTTAATGGGAAAGAAGCATATGAATATGCTGTTTCAGATAACTATGATGGTATAATTTTAGACATTATGATGCCAGAGTTAGATGGAATAGAAGTATTAACTAAGTTAAGAAGTGAAAGAATATCAACACCTATATTGTTATTAACAGCAAAAGCTGAAGTAGATGACAGAGTAGCTGGATTAGATGCAGGAGCAGATGATTATTTAGCAAAGCCTTTTGCTATATCAGAGCTTCTGGCTAGATTAAGGGCAATGCTTAGAAGAAAGGGGGAGTTTCAACCCGATATATTAGAGTTTAAATCTGTAACATTAAATAAAGCAACTTATGAACTAGGATATAACGATAAATATGTGAGATTAGCTAGTAGAGAGTTTCAAATGCTTGAAATGCTTATGAAGATGCCAGGCCAAGTAATACCTACAGATCAATTTATGGATAAGATTTGGGGCTGGGATTCTGAGGTGGAAGTAAGTATAGTATGGGTATATATATCTAATTTACGTAAAAAATTTGCGACAATACAAGCGCCTATTGAAATACATGCAATACGTGGAGTTGGATATTGTATGGGGGCTAAAGATGATTAAAAAGCTTAGAAAAAAGTTTATAATGGTCACTGCAATGGCCTTATTGGGTGTAATTGCAATTTTAATGACTTCAATTAATGTGATATATATTTTTAAAAGTGAAAAGAATTTAAATCATATATTAAATATAATAATCGAAAATGGCGGTAGATTATCAATTACTGATAAAGGATTTATTCCTAAAAAAGAATTAAGTGATACCATGACAAACCATAATTTTTGGGGAGGAAAGTATAGTGGA
The DNA here is from genome assembly GCF_040227035.1 of Clostridium sp. RTP31139st1_H3_RTP31139_211217. Taxonomy (NCBI): domain Bacteria; kingdom Bacillati; phylum Bacillota; class Clostridia; order Eubacteriales; family Clostridiaceae; genus Clostridium; species Clostridium sp. RTP31139st1_H3_RTP31139_211217. The sequence goes on along the minus strand of NZ_JBCOAB010000052.1, from coordinate 4,969 downwards.
AATAGAGAGATTGCTTTTACAACAAGGTTTTGTGTTATAGACCTAGATGTTAATAAGCAAATAATTAATATTTATTCAGATAAAATTTCGGCTATTTCAGATGATGAAATTAAAGAGTATACGGAAAAAATATTAAAAAAGAATAAGTTAAGTGGGTGGATTAATGAATATAAGTATAAATTAAGTGAAAGTAATGATGGTTATATGTTAGTAATATTAGATGGATCAATGGCAAAACAATCAAATTGGTCTATATTTACTACATCTATATTAGTATCAACTATTAGCTATTTAATAGTTTTATTTATAATAGCGTTGTTTTCTAAAAGAGCGATTAAGCCAATTGCAGAAAGTTATGAAAAGCAAAAGCAATTTATTACTGATGCAAGTCATGAGTTAAAAACACCACTTACTATTATTTCAGCAAATTCAGAAATTTTAGAAATCACATATGGAAATGATGAGTGGATTGAAGGAATAGAAAAGCAAGCAGAAAGAATGCGTGATTTAGTAAATAATTTAGTTGTGTTAACAAAGATGGATGAAGAGAAGCAAACTATTATTTACAAGGAATTTAATTTTAGTGATGCAGTTTATGACACTACTATGGCTTTTGAAGGCTTATGTAAGAAGAATAAAAAGAAATTACATATAGATATTGATTCAGATATAAGTATGAAGGGAGATGAATCTGAATTTCGTAAGTTGATATCAATATTATTAGACAATGCAGTTAAGTATTGTGATGAAAATGGTAATATTTATGTTAGATTGAAAAAAGAAAAACATATTGTTATGAGCGTAAGAAATTCTTATAAAGATGTAAGTAACATTGAATTAAATAGGTTATTCGATCGTTTTTATAGAGTTGATAAAGCTAGAACTAGAAATGGTAGTTATGGTTTAGGTCTTGCAATTGCTCAAGCGATTATTGATAGGCATAAAGGAAAGATTAAGGTTATGAATATTGATGATAAAATGATAGAGTTTGAAGTTAAATTATAATATTAAGATTACTGAAATTATAATAAGTCCAGTAATTTTCCAGTAAAATATAGACAAACTTTCTATAGTTAGATATACTGAGTAAGTTGTTAAATATAATGATAATAAGTAATATTGGTTAAAAATAGTTTTCTTAATAATCTATTTTTATTAAAAAGGAAGTTAGGTGAAAATCCTACACAGTGCCGCTACTGTAATTAGGGAGTAGTAATTCAATATGCCATTGAACATAAATTATGTTTGAGAAGGTGAATTAGTATGATGATCTTTAAGTCAGGAGACTTGCCAGTATTATAATATCGATACTCTTCGGTAAAAGAGTGATATTAATAAAATTAAATATCAAATCGTAAGATTTTAAGTTTCATCTATAGGGGAAATATGTAATTTAATTAATCGAACTTAACTGAAACTCCAAAAGTGAATTATTAAATATGTAATTTAGTTTTTACAGTATAAATTCAGATTTGGAAAGTTGAGGTTATACACCGTAGGCTTATTCTATATATGAGAATGAGATTAAAGAGTATCCTTATATCTTTATATTAAAATAGCAAAATATAAATAGATAAAGGGAGAAAAAAATGAAAAAATTAAAAAAACTAACAACACTTCTATTAAGCGTAATGCTTATCGTAGGACTTGTTTCTTGTGGGACAAGTAAGCAATTATCATCCAATGAAAATTCTAATGTACAATCTCAAGAAAATAATGACTCACATTATCCAGTAACAATAACAACTTATAATTATTTAAAAGAGCCTGTTGAGATAACTTTTGATAAGGCACCGGAAAGAGTAGTAGCTATTTATCAAAATTCTATAGAAACTTTGTTAGCTTTAGGATTAGAAGATAAAATAGTTGCAGCAGCAGGTTTAGATCATGACGTTAAAGATGAGTATAAAGATGCTTTTAGTAAAGTAAATTATTTAGAGGATTTTACTCCATCAAAAGAAACAATAATAATGGAAAAACCAGATTTTATATTAAGTTGGTATTCTATATTTGATGATAAAAGATTAGGGGATATTTACTATTGGAATGAAAATGGTGTAAATACGTATATGTCATTAAATAGTGGTGTAGTATCAGAAAGAACTATAGAAAATGAAATAAATGATATATTAAATTTAGGAAAGATTTTTAATGTAGAAGAAAAAGCTCAAGCTTTAGTAGATGAGATTACATCAACTGTAAGTGAGGTTTCTTCAAAAGTAAGTAATGAAGAAAAGCAAAGTGCTATGGTAATAGAGTTTTATGATGATGAAATATACACATATGGTTCTAAAACTTTAGCTGGAGATATGGTAACAAAATTAGGAGCAGAACTTTTAAATCCAGAGGGTGGAAATATAGGGGCAGAAGATTTAATTAAATTAAATCCAGATTGTATTTTTGTTTCTTACATGGATAGAGGAAATGAAAATGTTCCAGTTGAAGAAATAAACAAGATATTAGAAAATCCAGCATTTGCAAGCCTTTCAGCAGTTAAAAACAAAAGAGTTTATTCTATACCATTAGGTGATATGTATTCTAGTGGAATAAGAACTATAGATGGTATAAATACTTTTGCAAATGGATTATATGAAAATGAGAAATAAGTTTTTTAAAGAAGTTCCTATATATATAGGGGCTTCTGTCATACTATTAGTTATACTTTTTTTATCAATAGGCTTTGCTGTTACAATTGGATCTGTTGATATTAGTATAAAAGAGGTTTATCAAGTTATACTATATAAATTATTGAATATTGGAGATTCATCTATTGGGACAGGTGCTGTGGCAGATGTAGTATGGCTTATAAGAATGCCAAGAATAGTGTTAGCTATAGCCGTTGGAGTAGGATTATCAGTAGTTGGTATTGTAATGCAAGCAATAGTTAAAAATCCATTAGCAGATCCATATATATTAGGAGTTTCTTCTGGGGCTTCTTTAGGAGCAACACTTGCAGTAGTATTAGGTATAGGAAGTTCATTTGGAAGCAACTCACTTGGAATTATGGGGTTCATAGGAGCCTTTGGAGTTTCTATATTAGTTTTGATTATATCTAATATAGGGGGAAGAAGTAACTCTATAAAACTGCTTTTAGCAGGAATGGCATTAAGTTCTGTTTGTAGTTCTTTTTCAAGTTTTTTGGTTTATATATCAGATGATTCACAAAAATTAAAGACTATAACATTTTGGTTAATGGGAAGTTTGGCTGGAGCAAAGTGGAATGAAATAGTGATTATAATGCCTATTATAATTTTAGGAGTAATATTTTTTATGACTCAATATAGGACTTTAAACTTAATGTTATTAGGAGATGAAGTATCAATTACACTAGGTACTGATTTGCATAAATTTAGGATTATATATTTAGTAATCACTTCTTTGATGATTGGACTATTAGTTTATGTATCTGGAATGATTGGATTTGTAGGTCTTATAATTCCTCATATAGTAAGAATGATTTTTGGAACTGATCATAAGAAGATAATACCAATATCAGCTTTATTAGGAGCTATAATTTTAATATGGGCAGATGTACTTTCTAGAGCATTAATAAAAGGTACTGAAATACCAATAGGAATAGTTATATCGATAATAGGTTCACCTTTATTTGTATGGCTTATGATTAAAAAGAATTATGGGTTTGGTGGTAGTAAGTAAATGAATATAAAAACTGAAAATATAAATGTTACTTTAGAGAAAAATAATATATTAAAAGGCATTAATATAGAGGTAGATAATAAGGAGTTTGTGGGAATAATTGGACCTAATGGAAGTGGAAAATCTACTCTTTTAAAGTGTATATATAGAATATTAAAACCAAGTGAAGGTGTAATAAAGTTAGATGGTATTGATATGAAAAATATATCTATAAAAGAAAGCTCTAAAAAACTATCTGTATTATCTCAACATAATAATTATAATTTTGATTTTACTGTTAAAGAAATTGTTTTAATGGGAAGAGCACCTTATAAGAAGTTTATGGAGCGAGATAATAAAGAAGATTATGACATAGTAAATGATGCTTTAGAAAAGGTTGATATGCTAGAGTTTAAAGATAGAAGCTTTCAAAGTTTATCAGGTGGGGAACAACAAAGAGTAATACTTGCAAGAGCATTAGCACAAAAGCCTAAGTGTTTGATATTAGATGAACCAACAAATCATTTAGATATAAAATATCAATTGCAGCTTATGAGAATAGTTAAAAGCCTAAATATAGAAGTTATTGCAGCTATTCATGATTTAAATATTGCAGCAATGTATTGTGATAAAATATATGTTTTGAAGGACGGTAAAATTGTTAAATTTGGTAAGACAAATGAAGTGCTTACAAAGAAGCTTATAAAGGATGTTTATGAAGTAGATGCAGATGTTATTGTAAATCAAGGCATGGTTCATATTTCTTATATCAGTTAGATGAATAATATCTTTTTGATAAAATTTATATAATCTATGATAAATGGAGGTAACGATGGGAATAGCAATTATGTCTTGTAGAAAGTTAATTAATAAATGTACTGGAACAGGATGTTTTAGAGCATATTATAAAAATATTGATTCCTTCTCTATATATAAAGAAAAAAATTATATACTAATGAGTTTTTTTAATTGTATAGGGTGTAAAGAAACAATATATGAAGATGAGAACTGGAAACATAAGATTAAACAGTTAAAGAATTCAGGAGTTGATACTATACATATAGCACGATGTATAGAAGTAGAATGTGATGATTATAGTAAGCATGAAAAAGTATTGATAAAGGAAGGGTTTAATGTAGTTAAAGAAACTCATAAATAAATTAAATATTGATAAAGTAATATGAGGAATAAGCTTTAGAATAAATAATATAAATGGGGCTGTCGCACTAAATAATTAGTGCGAGGCCCCTTTTGCAAAAAAAAAAATAAATCCCAGACTCTATAAGCCTAGGATTTATGGTAAAATATTTTTCATGCTAACAAAAAAAATCTT
>NZ_JBCOAB010000051.1:0-22218 GCF_040227035.1 Clostridium sp. RTP31139st1_H3_RTP31139_211217 | reverse complement strand
TAACATGAACGTACCCGTATGGGTTATTTTTTTTGCAATTAATTAGTGTTGCACTTGATATTGTAATTTATCATATATATAAACATCTGCTCTAGCTTTCTTTGCAGTTATAGCTGCTACACAACCTCTCCATGCTAAATTTCACTATTTATTATTAAACTTTATCTAATCTTTAATACTTTACTTCATTACTTATATACTAATTAATAATATACTAATATCTTATTATTAAATATTATTAATTAGTCTTTACTCTTATTTATAAAAGCTATAGTTATAATTAATTTACTATATAAAAATGAAGGAAACTATATTTTATCTAGCTCCCTTCATTAAAAGTTTTATACTCTCTCATACATTTCAAAATTTTTACTCTATTTTTATTTAACTACAATTTATTATATCCAAATTATAATTCAATTATTATTCATATCTTACTTATATAATTCAGAGTAATTATTACTTATAATTTATACAATTTCTTTCTTTTTAGCTAATATTTTAGCTAATATAACTGTAGAAATAAATGCTACTACAAAAGCCATTAGCATTGTTATCATATATTGAATCATTGATTCAGCTCTAATTACTATAACCCCTGGTAATCCTGCAGGTCCTGGTGATAAAGATAACACCTTCATAAATGTTGCATAAGCAGAACTTACAGCAGAACCTATTAAAGCACCTATAAATGGATATATTAATTTTAAATTAACTCCAAATACTGCCGGCTCTGTTATTCCTAATAATGCTGATATACCAGCAGCTGATGCTGTACTTTTCATTTTAGCATTCTTCTTAATTATAAAAAACACTGCTAAAGCAGCTGCTCCTTGTGCTACATTTGATGCTGCAACTACTGCAAATGTTGGGGATCCACCTAAAGTTCCTATATTAGCTAAAATTTGCGTTTCAGCTGCTACTAAACTATGATGCATACCTGTTATAACTAATAATGGATAAACAATACCATAAATAGCTCCTCCAACAAAACCTAAATCAAAGAATAAATACATTACACCAGCTGTCATCCAATCTCCAACAGTTCTCATAACTGGGCCAACAACAGTAAATGTTAAAATTGCTGTTACCAATACAGTTATAAGTGGAGTTACTATATTATCTAACATCGGAGTTACAACTTTTCTCAATCGTTTTTCTATATTTGCTAATATAAATGATGAAGCTATTATTGGCAGAACTGTTCCTTGATAACCTACCTTAGCAATATTAAATCCAAATATACTCCAATATGGTACAGTTCCATCTAACAATGCTTCTCCATATGAATATCCATTTAATAAATCTGGATGAATCATTATAGCACCAATAACCGCACCTAAAACTGGTGTCCCACCAAATATTTTAGTTGCTGAAAAACCAATTAATACAGGTAAAAATACAAATGCAGCATTAGAAAATGTATTTATCATTTCTGCTAATCCTGAAATTGTAGGATAAGCTTCTATTAATGACTTTCCTTTTATAAATAATCCTTGTACCGTTAATAAATTATTAATTCCCATTAGTAAACCTGCTGCTACAAGTGCAGGTAATATTGGAACAAAAACATCTGCTAAAGCCTTTAAAAACCTTTGCATTACATTTCCCTTTTTAGATGATACTTGCTTTAATTCTTCTTTACTAGTTTCTGATATTCCAGATAACCCTATAAAATGTTTACATACCTCATCCACTATTCCAGTTCCTAAAATTATTTGAAATTGACCACCATTATTAAAACTTCCTTTAACTAAATCAATTTCTTCAATAGCTTCACTTTCTATTTTCTTATCATCTTTTAAAACTACTCTTAATCTTGTGGCACAATGTGCAACACTTATTATATTTTCCTCTCCCCCAACACATTTTAATAATTCTTTAGCTACCTTCTCATATTGTTTATCTTTAGACATTTTTACCCCTCCATTTTAAAGTATTTTAATCAGCAACTATTATAAAATTTAAATTATACTAATAGATGCTGATTAAAATTTATATCTTAAGCAATCGTATTGTTTCTATATTATGCACTTCTATTTTAGACTCTAGTCCATATACTATATTTGAAATAACATATTTTCCATCATTAATAAATATTTCAATAATTCCATTGTCAATATAAATTGATAAATCATATCTACCATTCAACTTAGAAGACTTAAATACTCGTCCTTTTCTTTTCATATCCGGAAACACTTTACTTCTATCTGTAACTATACTATCATCTACTATAGAAATCTTATATCCACCTATATCCAACACACTATCTTTATTTAATGTAGCATTTAACTTATAAACATCATTTACATCAAACTCTGACAATTTAACTTCTTTATTAAATAATTTATCTATATATTCTGGAGCACTAAAGTACACATCATTATTTTTTATATTAATAACTCTAGGAAGAGACATCATTCCTATCCAATCTTCGCCATCAAACGTTAATGGCATTCTCATCCAACCAATTAAAACTCGATTTCCAAACTCATCTAAAGTAGTTTGTGGTGCATATAAATCTAGTCCTTCATCTAAGAATTTTTGATTATTTATTAATTTCATCTCACAAGTTTCTTCATCAAAATCAACTATTGAATAAACGGAGTTATTAGTATAATTAATATCATCTGCTATAATATTCTCTGGTGACATTACTAAAACATATCTACCATCTACTTCAAATAAATCTGGACACTCCCACATATCTCCTATTGTATCATCATAGCATCTATTTTTATAAGTCCACTTTTCTCCATCTTTGCTGGTATAAAATAATGCTTCTCCTGTAAACTTATCATTATCTTCTTGTTTGAATTTACTTCCAAGTATCATAGAATAACTATCTTTATATTTCCAAACTTTAGGATCTCTTGTATGTGTACGATGCCCTAAACTTTCATCCATAATAGGAGGTATTATTAATCTTTTATCTTCATAATTATTAAATGTATATCCATCTTTTGATACTATCTTGGCTTGAGATGCTTCAAATGAATAATTATCATAAGGTGAATGAATATTTCCCTCTCTAAATTTATCATACTTTATTGCCGTATAATATAAATGTAACTCCCCCTTCTCAATAATTGCAGTCCCTGAAAAACATCCATTTTGATCATATTCTTTCGTTGGATATAAAGCTATAGGGTAATGTTTCCACATTATCAAATCTTTACTAGTAGCATGTCCCCAATGCATTGTCCCCCATTTACAATCATATGGAAAATACTGATAAAACAAATGATATTCTCCATTATAATAAATAAATCCATTTGGATCATTAATCCAATTTTTAGGTGCCGTTAAATGTATTTTAGGTCTACCCATTCAAGTTCCTCCATTTCCAATCGTATTAATTACCGGTAATGTTACCGGTAACTTTGTTATTATATTACCATGTTATCATTTTCACGTCAATACCTATAATTTTTTTGATAAATATTTACTATTTTGATATAATAAAAGTGGGTGAGGTGCTTATGACAAAAAAAGTTACATTTAGTGATATTGCTAAATACACAAATTTTTCAAAAACAACAATTTCCAGATATTTTAATAATCCTGATTCATTAACACTTGAATCTAGAAAAAAAATTGAAGATGCACTAATTGCATTGGATTATAAAGAAAACAAAGTTGCTAGAAGTTTAGCTAACGGAAAAAGTGAAATGATTGGAATAATAATTCCTGATTTATTTCTTCATTATTATTCGCAAATGTTAAATTGTCTTATAAATACTTATTCAAAATATAATTATAAATTTTTAGTTTTTGTAGAAAATCATGATACTAATAAAGAAAGTAAATATACTAAAGAAATGAATTATATTAAAGAGTTAATGGCTTATCAAATAGAAGGATTAATAATTCTTAGTAATACTATAGATTCTAAAACACTAAGTGAATTAAGTATTCCAATAGTTTCTATAGAACGTGAAGATAAATATATTTCTAGTGTTAATAGTGATAACTATGCTGGTGCTTTTAAAGCAACTAATTTATTAATAGACAATAAATGTGATATATTAATTCATATAAATACTGATGTTGCAAAAGAAATCCCTTCATATAAACGTATTGAGGCATTTAAGAAAGCTTGCGAAGATAGAAATTCCAAATATACGTGTTATCTTTCACATCTAGGTCATAATTTTGAAGAAACATATATAAACATGTCAAAACTTTATGATGACATAGAAAAAAATTATCCTAATATGAAAAAAGGTATTTTTGTAAGTAATGATACACATGCTAATATTTTATTAAATATTCTTATTAAAAATAAAAAGAAGATTCCTGATGAATATGAAATAATAGGATTTGATAACTCTCCAATTTCTGTAGAGTCAATAATTCCAATTACAACGGTAAATCAAGATATCAATAAAATAGCTGATACTGCAATGAAGTTAATACTAAGACAAATTAATTCTAAAAATAGAGGAAACTCAGTAAAGCTTGAAAATATTACAATTGATACTGATTTAATTATAAGAGATACAACATCTTAAAACAAAATGAGTATGTAGGTTTAATATTACTAAACCTACATACTCATTTTTTATAAGTTAAACTTCAATATCATGTTTCTTAATATTAATTATAGAATTACCTTCTGATGCGAAAGTTATACCTGTAGCTTCTAAAGGCGTATAGAATGTTGACGTCATAACTTGTTCTCCATCATTTGCAAATATCTCTACAGAATATTTATCTATTATTAATCTCATTTTAACTTTTCCATTTTTATCTCTAACCTTCATTTCTCTTTTGTGAAGTATATCTCCATAATTTCCTGAGTAACTTCTATCAAATTCAATTATATTCTTCTTTGAATTAAAGCTTATTATTGTTTCATATTCATTATTTTTTGCTAGTTTAATTTTGAATTCTTCAGCCTGTGATCCATCAATATCTATTGTAATATCTAATTCTCTTCCAAATATACCATCTAGTGACACTTCATCTTTAATTATTAAATTATTATATTCTACCGTATTCTTATAATAATTTTCAATTTCTCTAATTGGATTTTGAATTAAACATCCATCTCTAATTGTAAGCTCTCTAGGCATTGTCATCATTCCACACCATTTAAAATTGCCTGGTACGATTCTATTTTCCCAAGAATGCATCCATCCAATCATTATTCTTCTTCCATCTATTGACTCCAATGTTTGTGGTGCATAAAAATCTAATCCAAAATCTATAACATTACAACTTTCTCTTTCAAATGACTTCTTTTCATTATCATATTTTTCAATTAAATATGCAGTATTGCTTCCATTATGGAATCCATCCTTAGTAGCCTTAACTTCTTGTGGAGAAATTATAAGCACACCTTTTCCATTTAAACTAAATAAATCTGGGCACTCCCACATACGTCCTACTTTATTTTTACTATTATCAACAATAGTTACAAACTCCCATTCTTTTAAATTATTAGATTTATACATAAGAATTTGACCACTACCATCATTACTTCTACTTGCAACTACACAATAAAACTCTTCACCCTCTCTCCATATCTTAGGGTCTCTGAAATCTTCTAGACTGCTTCCTTCTGGTAACATTTCATGAGTAATTACAGGATTACACTCTAACTTTTCATAGTTTTCTCCATCCCCAATTGCTATACATTGAGTTTGTCTTACTACTCTTTCTCCATTTTCATCTTTATTATCTAATACACCAGTATACATAATTACATGTTTGCCATCATACTCTAAGGCACTACCAGAAAAACACCCTCCCATATCATAACTTGCCTCTGGAGCAAGCGCTATCGGTAACTGTTCCCATTTAATAAAGTCATTTGTCTTACTATGACCCCAATACATCGGTCCCCATACTACATCATAAGGATGATATTGATAAAACAAATGGTATTCGTTATTAAATGTTGAAAATCCATTTGGGTCATTAATCCATCCTATAGGGGCACATAAATGAAAAGATGGTTTCTCCTCTTTTGATATACAATTAATAAATTCTTTTTCATATTTTCTTACTTTTTCTAAAATAAAATTATTTTCTATCATCACTATTACACCATTCCTATTATACTATGCATACTAAAAACATATCAAAATTAAAATATTATTTTGTAATATTCTAGTTAAGAGGTAGGAATTACTATACGATAACTCTATAAACAACATACTTTTTCTAATTATATTTATCGCATTTTAATTCAAACCTCTTAACTACTTACTAATTTTTTTAATTATCTATATTTCATCTAATCTTTATTTAAAATATTCATCTAAATATTTTTGTTTAATTTCTAACATCTTAGATAAACCTAACTTTTCCATTTCTTCAAGATAAGAATTCCACTCTTCATCAATTCCACCATTTAATACCCATTCAGCTCTCTTACGATCAGTATATTGCCTTACTGCTGTTTCATATTGAGTAAGTAATTCAATATCCTCTTGACTCATAAGCACTACTGGATAATTATATTCTGCTTTCATATCCTTAACATAAGTTCCATGAAGTATATCTAATCTAGCTTTAGCATCATCTGGACAAGTTGAATATTTACCATAGTATTCATTAAGAATTGCTAATGGCCCTCCAGCACATTGATTAACTCTAACTTCCCATGGTGAAGAACCACCTAAATCTAAATGAGCTAAAGTACCATCTTCTTTCAACTCAAATATATTTTGATTTAACTCATCACCATAAGTTCCCCAGTTATTTTGAATTGATTGAAGTGGATCATATAGTTCATCTATCCATTTTGCTGTTAATTCTAAATTCTTATTTGCACTAGTTACTACACATCTACCAATATCAACACCATATCCGTTAGATCTTGGTACATTAACATTTCCTTCTGGACCTGCTAATGCTGGAAGAGCTATATAATCTTCTGGATTAGTAACGATGTTTGCAGCATCCCATGTAAAGAACATTCCATATCTACCATTATTACCCTTAGCTACATAAGTTGCCCAATCCTGTGTAAATGCTTCTGGATCAAAAAGACCTTCATTTTGAAGAGAGTTAAGCCATTTTAGTCCTTCTTTATATCCTTCTTGAACAGTTGAATAAATAACTTTCTTATCATCTGTTACAAGGAAATGATCTGTGTTATCCCCCTCACCAAATGCTCCAAGTAATATAGCAGGATCTTCATTTCCTCCATTCATTATGAATGACATAGGAATTACATCAGTTCTTCCTTCTGGATTTCCATCTCTAAATGCTTTTAATACTTCTACTAATTCATCAGTTGTAGTTGGCACTTCTAATCCTAACTCATCAAGCCATTTCTTATTTATAAATGGAATATCTGCTACAGCTTGAATAGCTTCCTTACCACTTCCTAATTCTTCTATCCATGGGAATGAATATATATGTCCATCTGGAGCTGTAATCATTTTTCTATATTCAGGATTTTCATCTAATATCTTAGATAAATTAGGCATATATTGATCTATTAAGTCTTCAACTGCAACAATTACACCTTGCTTTGAATAACGAAGCAAATCATAATTACTCATAGCTGCATTAAAAACTACATCTGGAAGTGTGTTTTTTTTAGATAATGCTAAGTTCTTCTTATCACCATATTGATCATCTGGATAGCATGTCCAATCAATATGAACATTAGTTTCTTCTTCTAATCTTTTAAATATAAGTCTTTTATTTGGATCTTGTTCTGAAATTGCTGGTGCACTTGTTAACATAGTTAAAGTTGCAGTTTCCTCTAAAGGAAATGAAACATTCGTTAACACAGTTTCCTCACTTTTCTCATTACCTTTTGACCCGCAACCTATTAAAGAAATTGCCATAATTGATACTAATGCTGTACTTATTATTGTTTTAATGTTGTTTTTCCTCATTTTTTCTCTCTCCTTTTATAATATTATCCTTTTATTGAGCCAACCATAATACCCTTATCAAAGTATTTTTGGAAGAATGGATACATAACTAATAATGGTAAACTTGAAACTACTATAGTTGAATACTTTAATAACTCTGATATCTTAGACATTTCAGCTATACTTTGAATATCAGCAATCATACCTGTAGATGGTGCATTTTGAATTAATATTGATCTTATTACTAATTGTAGCGGTTGCAAATTAGCATCATCTATATAAATCATTGCATCGAAATAGCTATTCCATTGTCCTACAAATTGATATAACATCAATACTGCTATAATTGGTTTTGATACTGGTAAAACTATCTTAAAGAAGTGCTTAATTTCACTTGCTCCATCAATAGCTGATGCTTCTCTTAACTCTCTAGGTAAAGTTTTAAAATAAGTTTTAGCAAGCATTATATTCCATACATTAATTGCTCCTGGAAGTAAAATTGCCCATACTGTATTTAAAAGATTTAACTTATCTATCAATAAATATGTTGGTATTAATCCACCACCTAAAAACATAGTTATCACATATAATGTATTTACAAATTTTCTTCCAACAAACTCTTCTTTTGATAATGGATATGCTGCCATTAATGTTACTGCAACTGATATTACTGCATATGATATAGAGTAAAATACTGAGTTCAAAAAGCCTCTTAAAAGCATATCATCTTTTAATACCCTTTTATATCCTTCTAATGACCATTTACTAAAATCAAAAGTTATACCTTCACTACTCAACACAACTGGATCCATAAAAGATGCAACAATAACATATATAAGTGGTACTATTATAGCTAAAAGAAAAATTCCTAATAATATATATCCACTATTTAAAATAAGTCTATCTGAAAGTGAAAGTTTTTGTCTTTTTTTCTTTTTCATATCTTCTCCCCCTATAGTCCTAACGCTTCTTCTTCATCTTTATTTAGTCTCTTGACTGATGTATTTACTACAACTAATAATATTACATTTATTACTGCATTAAATAATCCAACTGCTGTGGAAAAACTATAGTCACCTAACTGTAATCCCATTTTATAAGTATAGGTAGCTAATATTTCAGATGTAGGTAAATTTAAGCTTGTTTGTAATGCTAAAGCCTTTTCAAAACCTATACTCATAATTCCACCCATAGATAAAATAAATTGAATAACCATTATTGGTTTAATTGCTGGAATATCAACATTCCATATTTGTTGAAATATATTAGCACCATCAATTACCGCTGCCTCTGTCAATTCCTTACTTGCATTAGATAATGCTGCAGTATAAATAATAGAAGCCCATCCTGCACCTTGCCAAATTCCACTAGCTATATAAATAGTACGGAATGCTTCTGGCTTGGTCATAAAATTTATTGCTGTTCCAAAAGCTTGATTAATAGGTCCTACTGGTGATAAGAATAGAATAATCATCCCTGAAATTACAATTACAGAAATAAAGTTCGGAGCATATATTACTAATTGTATTACCTTTTTTATTCTCTCACTTTTAACTCTAGTTAATAGTAATGCTAGTATAATAGGTATTGGAAATCCCCATAATAATCCATAAACACTTAACTTTAAAGTATTCATTAATAGGTTCATAAAATCTGGAGATGATAAAAACCTTTGAAAATGTTTAAACCCAACCCAATCACTTCCTAATATACCTGCTATAGGGTTATAATCTTCAAATGCAATTAATATTCCTCCTATTGGAATATACTTAAATATAATCAATAGTAATAATGGAGGTAATGTAAAAAAAAGATATAACTGATAATTTCTTTTTACATAATTTATTTTTTTTACTAAACTACTTTTCCCTCCTTTCTGACCTCTTAAAAACTTACCTCCCAATGATTCCTTTTTAATCGGTATAGCTGTCTCTACTTGCCTCAATTAAATCCCATCCCTTCGAATAAATTTTACTTATTATAATTTGCATATTTTGTATTTACATATAAATCATAAATACATGCTAACTTTTTGGTAATCGTTAACGTAACCGGTTACCTTTATTAATATAATATCATGTTACCGGTTACACGTCAATGAATTTCTTCATTTTTTTCAATTTAATTCCATGTAAATTTCTTATACAATTCAATCACCACTCAATCCTAACTTTTAATTTAATCGAGTATGAGGTAGATAATTATTTTATCTATCGGCCTCTCACACCACCGTACATACCGGTCTAGTACACGGCGGTTCTTTAAGTTTAATGAATTTTAATATATTGACGCGTTAGGCTTTTCAAACCTAAGTCGTTAAAGAATTGATTTGTTATTGTAGTATTTAATATTGCACTATTTGCTACTCGCCAGTATCCTTTTCGGGTATTGGCAAATTTTATTGCTTGATAGTGATTAAGTGCTAGTTTCTTAAGGTTTTTATATCTTGTTTTAATCTTCTTTCACTATTTCCATATACACATTCTTAATCTCTGTTTAATCCATTTATCCCATTGAATAACAATGCCTTTACACTTTGCTATTCCATAATAATTAATCCAAACTATATTAACTTGATTTAGCTTAATTATTCTTTGTTCTAAAGTCATCGGTTTTGCCCTTGATAATATTTCTCGTAGTTTGTCTTTATGCTTCTTTATTAATATAATCTTCAGCTTTCTTTATTCTATCTTTTGCAGCTCTACCAGGGTGGAATTCAAAACTATTCTCTGAGAAATTTTCATCATAAATTAGGTTTAGTTCTTGTTCAATTGCTTGTTGAATAAGTCTATCTAAAACCGTATGTATTACTAGTAACCTAGTACCTCCGTTTGGTTTTGGGATTTCAGCTGTTCTAACTAGCATTAGTTTGTACTCATTATTGAATATATCTTCTCTAATTTTAGTCCATTTTGTTTGTAGAAATTGTTTAAGTTCATAAACTGTCATTCCATCAACTCCATTGCTTCCTTTATTGGATATTACTATCTTCATTGCTAGGATTAAGTTTTCCCTAGATAATATTCTTTCTAATGAGCCATATTCAAATTCATCGGTTTCTCCTTTTGAATTTAATAATACTCCTTCAATAGCTTGTTGAAATGATGTACTTATCTGAGGATACGCTGATGATTTAGATCTTGGGCGTCCATATATTACTAGTTGATCATATAATTGCTTAAATAATCCATCGTCTTTAAAATCTGATAATTGTTTTCACCTGATGGGAATGGCATATCTATAACATATCCATCTTCTAAATGTTCCTTTAATTTTTTACATATTTCAATAAATTCACTCCATGTCCATGGATTATTTATAGATGGAACTTCTATGCCTGCATCTTCTATAATATCATTGTTATAATAAAATCCCACACTAGACTCCATTACCCCTAAATCATATAAATTTCCATTTACAGTTTCTTGCTCTATAATTTAAGGAAGATATATACTTTTCTCTTCTTCTGATAGATTTGATAATGGCTGAATAATATTATTTGCTGCATATACTGATATATTAGGTCCATCAACAGTGATTACATCTGGTAATCCACCTGATATTACTGATACATTAACCTTATCTGAATACACTCCTCCACTTTCATTACGAGGAACAAACTCAATATCCAAAAAGTATTTTCCATTGAATTTTTCATTAAACTCCTTTACAGACTTTGAGTATGCCTATCCATCTGTTGTTTCTTCAATAACATGAACCCACATTGATACATATTCTTCACCATCATCAAATCCTAATATGTTTTTACTTACATCACTAGTTTTAGCAAGTGAGAAGCCAGTAAAATTTACTGTAATAGCAAATAAAATTAAACTACATATTTTTTCACTTTCTCAACTTCTTTGTTTTATATAATCCATAATGTAACCGATAACTTAATGGGATAATAACATGTTAGCGCTTACACATCAGGTTGCTTTTTCCTATTTAAGGCAATTCCTTCTTATTTGTTTATATAACTTTTTAGATAACTTATAATTTAGAGTAAGTTGCTTAATTTTATCTTTATTCTAACCTAATTTTTTATATTATGTAAAAAATAAGATACATCTCTAGATTTAACTCAAGATATATCTTATTTTAATATTATTTGGTGATATTTAATTTAACACAATATAAATTTTGTAATTGGTTAATATTTCAGCACAATTACTTCTAGCTGTTTTTGATGAAAGTTAAAACCTCATCCCAAGTTGGTATAGATTCAAGTGCACCTATTTTAGTTGTAGTTATACCTCCAACTATATTTGCAGTCTTAACTATTTCCTCCATTGATTTATGTGGGTTTTCAACAACTTGAGCTAATACAGCTCCCATAAAAGCATCACCAGCCCCAGTTGCATCCTTCATCTTTAACTCTTTTGTTGGTACTAAAATTTGTTTTTCCTTTGTTGTTAATAACGCCCCCTTTTTCCCTAGTGTAATAATTAAATTTTTGCACCCTAATTTTATAATGAATTCAGAAGCTTCTTTAATGTTGTTTTTTCCACTAATTAAAAAAGCTTCTTCTTCGCTTAACTTAACTATATTACTGTCTTTAATAAAATCAATACAACACTTTATAAATCCCTCTTTGTTATTACCAAATAAACTTTCTCTATAATTAGCATCAAATGATATTATTTTATTATTCTTTTTTGCATATTCCTTTAAATTATAATAAGTTTTTTTCAAATCTCCTTCTAAGAAAGCTGTTGCACTACCAAAATGATATAAATCAAACTTTTCAAGATTATCTTTAATCATCTCAAAAGTCAATCTTGAATCAGCATCCCTGGCAAATTCAAAATCTCTTTCTCCATCTTCCATTAATGATACAAAAGCAAATGTTGTATTATTAGTATCTAATTTAAACATAAGCTCAGTATTAATTTTATTATTTTTAAATGTATCTTCTAAAAAACTACCAAAAGCATCATTTCCAACAGTTCCACAAAAATATGCTTCTGCACCTAATTTTGATATAGCCGCTGCAACATTAGCTGGAGCACCTCCTGCCTTTTTTAAAAATCCACTTGTTTCTTTTAAAGATTTTCCTAAATCCATTGATACAAAATCTATTAATGCTTCCCCTGGACAAATTACTTTTTTCATATACCCTCTTCTCCTCTTTCTCTAATATATATTTTATGTATTTGCTTAATACTAAATATTTTTTAAATTATTCATTCAATTTATCAAGACCTCTTTCTGCCTTTTAACTATGAAGCTATCTATTATGCAACTTAATCTTATTATTTCATTATCTTTACCATATTTAAAATATAATTCACTTAAAATATCTTGTAATTCATCAATTACTGATTCTTCTATAGTCATCTCCTCACCCCAACCTCTAAAATTTTATACTTCACGTACATATACTCTATAACCCAAAGTAACCGGTAACTTTAATTAGTTTATCATATTAAAAAGTTACTATCAATATTTTTTATGTTATTTTTTACAATTTTATTTTCTAAGCTATAATAGTTCAAAAATACTTGAATAATTAATAATTAGTTATTTCATCCTAAAGAAATCCCAAGAAGTCCATAACCTCCTTGGGATTATAAATACTCTATATTAATTTTTGTTCAAAAATCCTATCCAAATTAACCTTCTTAATCTTATCACTAATTTCCTAATAATTTTACATGTACATGCTATTTCTAAATCTATTCTTTCACCACTATTAGTCCTTAACAATTATAAATAATCTATTATTATTTCATTTAGTCCATCTCTTTCCTTACTAGCTTTTCCTTCATTAATCTTTTTTATATTTAATTTGCTATATTTTCCAAGTGTCCCCAAGAAATAAATACTCTAGAGGGTAACTTTCCCCCCAGAGTATTATCTATCTTCTAAACTAATTTTTGTTCAAAAATATTATCCAAATTCAATTTCTTAATCCTATCTTCAATTTCAGCAGTATCAATAGTATACAAACCTAACTCCTGCATTCTCTTAAAATAACTAGCTCCAGCAAAAGTATACCTGTCCTTTCTTCCCTCCCTAGTAGAAGACTTCTCATTTTCATAAGATATCAAATCACCAATTGCGATAGAAGAAGGTAAAATTAAAAGATGCATTCCCATCATAAGTCTAACAGCATTGTGTCCTGCCAATGAACCTGTACAAATTGCTTCAGTATGACCAACAAAAAGTCCAGACTTTTCACCAGCACAGAAAAGATTATCAACACCAACAACCTTCATATCATTAGTCCTTGGAGCTACAGACAAATACCTTATAGAATTACCCTTACTTCCTGCATAAGGATCAACATACTTAGCATGTTCAAGTCCTGGAATCTTTCTAAGCTTTTGTAAAGGGTAATAAGTAGTCATAAGCTTAGCATGTGCTATGAGAATAAAACTGCAACATATAGAAAGGTATTTGAAACCATTGAAAACACTCAATCTAATATCTATTATATGTTACCAGAGAATAGTGTTAAAGATAAAATTTATAAACTTAGAATGCTTCATGGGCTTACTCAAAAACAATTTGCACTTAAAACTGGAATTGGTTATTCATCTGTATGTAAATATGAAACTGGCCATAAAATAGATAAAAAAAACAAAATAAAAATATGTGCTGCATTTGATATTCCATTAAGTTATTTTGAAGTATAAAGCAAAAAAGAAGGCTGCTTACTTAAAAGCTCCTTCTTTAATTTATATCATTTCTTTTTTATTATTTTAAGTATTACTCTCTTCTTTAACTTTGCATCTTCCATACCGACACCCCATAATCATTTGTTAATAAAATTATACCAAACATACGTTCTTTTAGCAAATTATTATATTTACTTTTACACTCTAATTATACAATAAAAACTGTCCGAACCACTCGAACTATTCGACATTTTATTACATTTATGTATCATTCTTTACACCTCCATTATTATATTTTTTTATGTAATTTAATCCAATTTTATTTATTTTGTATTACCTATGTATTACCATTGTAAACATAATTTCTAAATTATATTTTTGTGCCCATTATAATGAAATTTTTAACATTAATTTCTTTTGAATTTAATTTTAAAAAATGTAATTATATTTAACGGTGATTTAAATGTATAAATTAAAAATAAAAGAATTTAGAGTTAATGCAGGTTACAGTCAAGCTTATATGGCTTCATTACTAAATATGAGTAAATCCTATTACTCTGATTTAGAAAACTGTAAATATCCAATTAAACTTTCTACACTATGCAAAATTGCAAAAATATTTAATGTTCACTCTAGTGATTTATTTATGTGTGAACATGAACTTAGTGAATAAGGGGTAACTCCTTATTCACTATCAATCATTTTATCTCGTTATTCACAACTTTTTTAACAATTTCTATTATATCACTTTTAGTTAATTTAGCATTTAAAGCTATATACTTTTCTAGGTCTTGAAGTATTAATTCTTTAACATAATCTGAAAATTTTCTCTCTTTAAACTGTATATATTTAAGTAAATACATTTCATTTTCAGCAAACCTTATAGATTTTACATGACTATTTGATTCTAATTTCACATCATCTAAAAACCTCAAATCCATTTAAACACCCCATTTTAAAGATCTATTCCCTCAACTCCTATTATTTCATCAAAAGTTTCTTCTTCTTTAGTAGGATGTATGCCTGTTGATATACCCCTACCGTTATCTAATAATGCATTTGCAACAGTAGCACCAACACCATGAAAACCATCTGTTGCTAGTTGATATAAAACTTCTTTTATATAAGCTGATGAATTATATCTACTTGCTAAAAAATCAATTATCTTTCTATCTTTAGAATTACTTTCATTCAAACTCAAATTAACCCTCATTTGCACACCTCGTGTCATTTTGTACCTTATATTAATCAAAATATAAGGTACATAACTTTTAATAAGTACAGTATGTGTTATTTTGTGCTTTTTGGTACTTTATTCTCAATTTCTAAATATACATTGCTATACTTACTATTACCTCTGCCTTTATAAACTTTGCTTGTTTGTATTACTGTGAAAATGTCTGATATTTTATTTAAAGCATTACCTAATTCACTGTTTCCTTCTTCAGTATCAACAAATGTTAATCTAATCTTCATCATTTATCTAATCCCTTTGCCTTTCCAATATTATAACTTCCAGTGCAATTACTACATAAATTATTATTCATAATTTCTACTCTAAATTTCTTATCAAGAACATTTATAAAATATTCTGCTCCTCCCCCAGTAAGATAAATTTTATAATCCCCAAGATTATCTATAGTTACTTTTACATCATTTATTATCTTTGCTGCATACTTATAAATAACATCTTCAAATTCATCAATATTTATTATTTCATTTGCTAATAACTTATGAATATCTTCTAATCTTCTATTTTCGCCTTGCCCATTCAATTTATCAGCTATATCGCTAAATACATCCATCATTCCTATAGCTAATGATTTTTCTTTTTCATTAATGCCGTTGTTAAATGTAAAAATATCAGTTGTTCGCCCCCCAATATCCATTATTGCAATTAATCCATCATTTCTCTTTGATAAGCTATAAAATGAGCTCCATCCCTCTCTTAATACACCAACCTTGTTAAAAATAGTTTTATATTCAACACTATTCACTTTATAAGTAAACTCATGACCTTGTAATCTATCAATTATTAAGTTTTTCATTGTCATTTGACTTGCTGGAAGATGTAATATTAAATTAATTTTCCCAGAAACATTGCTTTTAGCTAATGAATAAAATAATGGTACTTCTATTTCTTTGTGAACTTTTGAAAAAGTTTTATTAAATTCTCCCCTACCAAAGAAATAATTATTTCCATCATAGTTTAATACTTCTGCACCAAATACTTCAGCATTATTATCTAATTCAAATCTATTTTCTAAAATAACTCCTTCACTTGTTTTAATATTAAATGATCCTATATCAACAGTTATTAATTTCATTCTCTCTACCTCCATTAATTACTTATTAATTCCATTAACTTTTTAGGAATATTTATCCCTAAAAATACTCTTACCGAAACTAAAAATGATAATAAAACAATTAAGTGAACTATTATCCAAAATACCCATGTTATTGTAATGTCTATAAACATCTTTATTTCTGCTACTGTAAATTTCATTTTAAAATCCCCCTTGAATTTTTACATCCAAGATGGTATACTCAACTTGCTACTGGAGAGTGTGCCATCTATGGTATGCTTTCTTTTTTTTATAAACAAATCTTATCACTTTCTTCTAATCTCTTTATTAAATATCCTAATTCTGCATGATTTAACTTTTCAGCAACTATATCAGCCATAACTTCCGCAAACTTCTCTTCTAATGCTGTCATATCAGTTGGTAATATTAAAGTTACTGTATATTCATTTTTTCTCCCCATATTCTCCTCCTAAATTTGAGTTTTTAAAAACTCTATATGTTCTTCATAAATTTTTCTTACTGTCTCATTTCTCTGGTGTAATATAAGTCTTTTAAGTTCTCTTATTCTTCCTTCTATACTCATTCTCTAAGCTCCTAACCATGCTATTCCTAAAGGCAATTCTTCTTCAATTACTTTTTCTTGCTTCTCCCAACCTAACAATTTCTTTTCTAATGAATCATAGTCATATTCTCTAGCTTTAAAATTGTTAAATTTAAAAGGATTTATTCCATCGACTAAATATTTTGATTTAGTCTTTGCTCTTTCTATTGCTCCAATAAGATAAGTAGCATTTACTTTATCTACAGTTATACTTTCAATTGCATTTTCTAAAACACCTTTTTCAGTATTATTAATCACTTCTTTTTGCTTTTTAGACAATATAATTCCTTTGAATTTGTCTAATACAAGCTTAATCTTATCAGATTGGCTCTCATTTTCTTTTAAAACTTCTTCAACATCTATTTGCCCTTCTAAAGGTAAATTGCCGTTAGAATCAACATGAGCCTTATTTGTTGAAGTCTTTTTCTTTTCTGTAATAATAAATTGATTTATATTTTCTATAAAATATCTATTATTATCTTTAAACTTCCTAGTAACTCTAATTAAGCCTTTTTTCTCAAGCTTCTTTATAGTAGATACTACTCTATTTTTAGAAGTTGTATTAAATGCTTTCATCAAAGTTTTTAAATCTGGATAAGCATAACCAAAATTATGATTATGAAACTCGAAAAGCAATTCTAAAAGATATTGTTCATTTACTGATAAGTCCTTAGTTCTAATGTATTGTCTAAATGATATGAAATTTTTAGATACTTTTGATTGCGACATTTAATTCACCCCTTTTTTGTTTACTTAAGTTTATGAATTAATTATAAAACTTAAGTAAACTTTTGTCAACACAATGCTTAAATAAATTAAATAAACTTTGCAAAACTTAAGTAATATGTAGTAAAATTTATACAGAGGTGATTACATGAACGAAATAAATAAAAGTAAATATAGAGAATTGAAAACTAGAGTTAGATTCACTACATCAATAGATTTAGACTATAATAATAAACTTGATAAACTTAGTGAAGAAACTATGATACCAAAATCAAAATTAGTTGATAGAGCTTTAGAATTATTATTTAGCGAATATAAATTAAAATAATAATAGAGGATTATAATGAGTGAATTAGTAAGAAATAAAGACTTAAAAAACAGAGTTAGATTTTCTACCTCTTTAGATAAAGATTTAGCAAAAAGATTAGATGATTTAAGCATAACTACACGAATACCTAAATCAAAGTTGGTAGATGAAGCGATTGAAATGCTTCTAGATAAACATGAAAATAAATTAAAATAATTTATAAGAAAATAATTTATAAAAACCTTATAAAAATTAACAAAATTGTGGGGTGATATTATGGAAAAGGAAATTTTATATCATGGGAGTTATATGAAGATAGAATATCCTGAAATTCGTAAACATAGATTTACAAAAGATTTCTCATGGGGATTTTACTGTACTAGTATCAAGGAGCAAGCAGAAAAATGGGCTAGTAAGTTCACTACTTCAATAGTTAATGTGTATGAAATTAATAACTTAGAAACTTTGAATATAAAAAAATTCGATGGATACAATGATGAATGGCTGGAGTTTGTTGTGAATTGTCGTAGTGGTAATACTCATAATTATGATGTTGTTATTGGACCTATGGCTGATGATACTATATATGATTATATTGAAGCATATTCATTAGGACATATGAACAAAGAAAAATTCTTTGAATTAATGAAATTTAAATATCCAACTCATCAAATTAGTTTTCATACCATCAAAGCATTAGATTGTATTAATTTTGTAGAAAGTTATACTGTAAACTAATCAAATAATATTTACTAAAATAAATTAAAAGCTCTTTGGTCTACCAAAGGGCTTTCTTTTAAAAAAAAATAATAAATATATATAATAAATATTTTTAGTAATAAATATAGGGTATCAAATTAATACATTGTTAAGTATTACTTTGATACCTTTGTTAGTATTGTTTTAATACTCTACTTAGGTATTAATTTATACTCTTATTGGTATTATTTTGATACCTATTTTATAAAATTAAAATAAAAAAAGCTAGCAAGTAAGATTTCTCCTGCCTACTAGCCTTAAATAATTATAAATTTAATAATTTTCTCCAAGTGTTTTGCCCAACAATTCCATCTATAGAAAGCCCTCTAGTTTTTTGAAACTCTCTTACAGCAGTATGAGTTCCATTACCAAAGATTCCATCTACCCCATTTGTTGAATATCCTAATTTTACAAGCTTTTCTTGAAGCAATTTAGTAATATTCCCTTTAGCTCCTTTCTTTAAAACTGGACAGCCAGCTAAAGTTGCTGGACCTGGAATGCCATCTACAGTTTGTTTAGAGAAACCTTGCTTATTGCATTCTTCTTGTAATCTCTTAACCCAATCATCACCTTTCTTAACAGTAGCTGATTGATTAGGAGTAGGGTTTGTTGCTGGAGCAATAACTATATGCTTATCTAATGCATCTACTATAGCCTTTGCAATTGCTTTATATCCAACTTCAAGATACTTTTTTGCGTCTTCTGTATCTACAAAGCAAACTTCTATAAGCATAGATTTAGCTTTAGTTCTTCTGATTACATAAAGTCCAGTACCAGCTTTAACACCTCTATTATTAAATCCTAATGCTGATATATTGTTACAAACATCAATAGCATCTTGATATTGTCTACCTTCATAAGTATAAACTTCTACGCCTTGTCCTCCTCCAGCATTAAAATGAATTGATATGAACAAATCTAAGTCCTCTCTATTGGCTTGTTGTACGACTAATGCTAAGCTTTCATTTGTAGTTGAAGCATAATCCACAGTACAATTATAAACTGTATTACCTCTTTCCTTTAATAATCTTCTTACTTCTTCCCCAACTAATCTAGTATGTTCTCCTTCTTTTATAATTCCCGCTGCTCCTGTTCCAGCTCCACTTAATGTATGTCCATCATTTACTCCGATTTTCATTTTTACATTCCTTCTTTCTTTAATATATTTTTATAAATTAAAAGAACAGGATCTACTCCTGCTCTTTACTTAACTCTTTCTTTTCTCCATCTTTAAGTTGTACTAATGCATCTTTTAATTTCTCTGGTATAGGTAATCCTAATCCAGCACAATTTTCTAATAAGCTAATACCTTCGTTTGCTATATAAAAGTAGCATATAAGAGTTCTAAATACCCATGTTCCTGTATTTAATAGCCTATCTAGTAATACCGATACTATTAAAACAATAAATATAACTGTTTTCCTCGCTATACCTTTAAGTCCTATATCGCTAGATACTTCTTTATTTATCCATGCTCTTAATACTCCAGTTGCATAATCTAACGCCATAAAGCACACTAAAACAATAAGAGCAGTGTCCCATGTTCCAAATAACCATGTTACTCCAGTTCCTATTGTTGCTACAATAATTTTAAAATAGTTTAATAAGTTTTCCATTTTACACCTTCCTTTTTTATATTAAAAAAGAAGCTAGATTTTACTCTAACTTCTTACTTTATTGGTTTATTCTAAGTTTTTAATGCAATACTTTAACTATATTGATTAGTTATTCTCTTTATTTTTATAACGACTTATAAAGTCTAAAATAATAGCTATAGCAAATAATACTAATTTACTAATTTTATTTATTGTTGAAAAAATACAAACTATTATTAATATTACTGATACAACATCATATATTGATAACCTAATTGTAAAATTAATATTTTTAATTTGTATTTTTTTAATCATATTAACACTCCTAAATTATAATTCTTTTTGAGAATAGTATAAGTAAGCAAAATCTGATAGATTATCTGGAATATGTTTAGGTATCAACTGTTTATCAATTCTTAACTTTATTGATGATGCTGCAAGTCCTAAAGATGCCAACATAATTGAATTGCCTGTTTCTTTTCCAATTATATATCCAGCCCCACCCATAATTAAACTGTTAATATCAATATTAACTTTCACTGATCCTAATAATTTTTTTATTTTAGATTCATTCATAACTTTATTTATAGCTATAATCTTCTTTTCTAAGTCTTTTATTGCAACTGATTTAGAAATATCTATATCTCCTGAATTAATTATAGATAAATATATTTTATCCATACTATTTCTAAATTCCATTAGTTCATCTCTTCTTTTTTCTTTAAAGTTAATAATATCATCTAATGGAACATCTGTTGCAGGTATAGGTAAACTATTATATAGATCTAATATTAATGTATTCTTTCTTTCAACTTCATCTTTTGGTAATAATAAGTTTAAATTACCTTGTCCTAAAGTCCATCTTTCATTTTTATTAAGATTATTATTATTCAAAGCTTGTATTTGAGCATTTAAAAACAACTCTTCCATATTTATTATACCATTACAACTACAATTATATTTTGTTCTTTGTAATAAATTTAAACTTTCTAAATAATCAATATCATTTGATGTACAATGTATTATATTATTTGTAGGAAAATCTATTCTATCCCAATATAATAAATATTGTCTCAATTTTAAAGGATCAATATCACTACTCTTTAAAAATAACTCTGTTCCTTTTGCTTCATATTCTGGTGCTACAACTATTCCCCTTAGCATTAATTTCCCTCCACTATATTTAAATTATTTTTATCTTATGATATAATAGAGGCAACAGAATAGACCTCTATTATAAAGAATTCACTGGATGGCAGTCCATAATGTGAATTCTTTTTTATTTTACAATAAGCAACTATAAAAGGCAAATTTA
Source organism: Clostridium sp. RTP31139st1_H3_RTP31139_211217 (assembly GCF_040227035.1). Classification (NCBI taxonomy): domain Bacteria; kingdom Bacillati; phylum Bacillota; class Clostridia; order Eubacteriales; family Clostridiaceae; genus Clostridium; species Clostridium sp. RTP31139st1_H3_RTP31139_211217. The sequence goes on along the minus strand of NZ_JBCOAB010000051.1, from coordinate 145 downwards.
AGCAATAAAAAAAAGACTAGTATTAACTACTCTTGTAAGATCTTTAATATTAAGTTTTACGAACAATATAAATCAAGTGTGAGTTAAAATTATTTCATCATTATATTTATAGCCACCCTATTTAAATTATTGGTATCGCCTATAA
>NZ_JBCOAB010000050.1:0-22435 GCF_040227035.1 Clostridium sp. RTP31139st1_H3_RTP31139_211217 | reverse complement strand
ATATTACTGGAAATCAAAATTTCCAGTAATATTTGATTTATAAGAAACTATATTACACAAAATTATCTACAGTCTCTCAAAATATTTTGATACATCCCTATTTTATTTTTATTATAAACCAGATTCCTCTTTTAATACCTTTAATTCTTCTTCAGTTATATTTCTCCATGTTCCATACTCAATATCATCTAATTTAATATTCATTATTCTTATTCTCTCAAGCTTAATTACCGTATATCCAAAAGCTTTAGTCATTCTTCTTATTTGCTTATTTAAGCCTTGAGTTAAAATTATTTTAAAAGTATTATTATTTATTTTTTCAACTTTACATGGCCTAGTAATTACATCTCCTATGTCAACTCCATCTGCCATTTTTCTGATAAAATCATTATCAAAATCCTTATCAACCGTAACTACATACTCTTTTTCATGTAAATTATCTGACTCTAATATTTTATTTGCAAGTACACCATCATTAGTCATTATTATTAATCCTTGAGATTCCTTATCCAATCTTCCAACAGGAAATATATATTGATCATAATTCATATAGCTAATTATATTATCTTTAACTTCTTCAGCAGCTGTACAAGTTACCCCTACTGGCTTATTTAATACTATATAAACCTTATCCTTAGACTTAACTTTTTGTCCATCTAAAAATATTTCATCTTCCTCTTCTACCCATTGCCCAGGCTCACATAAAACACCATTAACTACAACTCTTTTTTCTTCAATTAATCTATTAGTTTCTCTTCTAGAGCAAATACCCAAATTACTGAAAAGTTTATTTATTCTCATTAATTAATCTAATCCTTCCTAAATTTATCTTACGACTTATAACACTATTATAAATAATACCTATGCTTAAATAAAATGACAAGTAAAATAAAAGATAGTAACTATAATCTTATATACATAATAATTACACATTCACAATATTATTTATCCTAATATCTATAAAAAAAGTGGCTTTCGCCACACAATATAATAAATAGGTAAAAGTTAAAATATACAGATAAAACACTATTTTATCTTTTCTAGCCTTTACCTATTCTTATTATCTATTGTCCATTGCCTTTTCCCTATTATAAGGTTCTGCATGAATATTAATTTCTTTTATATAACTCAAATTAGCTATTATATTTTTCTCTAAATTATCAGCAATTTCATGTGCTTCTTCTAAACTTTTAGATTTATCAATAAAAATACTCATATCAATATAAGCAACTGACCCATATTTTCTTGATTTAAAATCCTTAATTCCATAGATTTTATCATCAGTACTTATTATATCTTCAATCTTAACTATATCCCTTTTATTAATCGAACTATCCATTAATTCTGCACATGCTGATTTCAAAATATCTATACCAACCTTAACAACAACTATAGCAACTATAATAGATGCAATTGGATCTAATACCTTAAACCCTAGCATTGCACCTCCTATCCCAATAAACGCAGCTATAGAAGATAATGCATCCGATCTATGATGCCATGCATCAGCCTTTAACGAAGAAGAGTTAATCTTATTTGCTACTCTTATAGTAATTTGATATTGATACTCCTTAACACCTATTGAAATTAAAGCTACTATAAGTGGTAAAACACTAGGCACTTCAATTGTATTAATATTAAACAATTCAATAGCCCCATTATATCCTATTTCTAAGGCCACAATTATAAGTACCGCTGCTAAAATAAATGATACTAAACTTTCAGCTTTCTCATGACCATATTGATGTTCTTCATCCCTTGGTTTTCTAGAAATTTTGTTACCTATAAGAATACCAATTGAAGTTATAATATCAGAAGCTGAATGTAGCCCATCTGCAATTATTGCAGATGAATTTCCAATAAATCCAGCTACTATCTTCATTATTGTTAATCCTATATTAAGTAAAATCGATAATATTGTTACCTTATTCGATTCATCATATCTATTCTTCATTGTTATCACTCCATTATCATTTGATAGAATTATTATATGTTTTACATCCATAAGTGTACACATTTTCTCTTTGTTAATTATTATCAATTGATAATTAAACAGCTTCATTGATATCAAAAAATTACAAGGAGTAATTAATTACTCCTTGCACTATTTTTAATATACAAACTCTAAATTTTCTTTTATATTAAAGAAATCTGAATAATCTATATCAAATAATGGTTTTTTAACCTTTGATACATTAATATTTTCCTTAATCAATTGAGTTAAAACTCCTGCATATGATAAATCACCTTGAATTATTGCCCCATAAATACATCCATCTTTATAAATTATCTTTTTATAATCATCTCCATTTTTATCTATAACTTCTTCATAACTATCATCTGGCTTATTTACAACTCCAAGGGACATAGTTGGAAGTCCTAAAAAACTCATAGTATTTTTACTTCCAAAGAAATCATTCATAAATGCAACTTTTCCACTCATATTACTTGCAGCTATAATGCCTTCCTTAACAGCTGTTGGCCAAATAGGATTTCTTCCACTTATATCCCCAGCTGCATATACATCTTTTGCATCAGTTTCTCCCTTTTCATTTATTATTACTCCAAACTTATCGCAGGTTACTGAAGTTCCCTCTAAAAATTTAACATTTGATCTAACACCAGTACAAGCTATTACAAGCTCACATGGTATCTCTTCTCCTGTATTAAGCCTTAATGCTACTGGATTTTTATTATCATCTACTATTAATTTTTCAGCTTTTACACCAAATTTTAAATTTACTCCCCTATCTTCAAGAAGTCTTTCATATCTATTTGCTGCATATTTATCTAATTGAAGTGGAAGTATTCTATCTCCCATTTCAACAAGTGATAAGTTTATATCATAATCAATTATTCCAGCTAAAGCATCTATACCAACTAATCCTCCACCTAAAACAACAACATTCTTAACTTTATTTGCAACTTCTTTTATTTTAAGAGCATCTTCTAAATCTCTAAGTCCTACAACATTATTAGCTTCCCTTAAATTTTCTATTGGTGGTATAAATGAATATGCCCCTGTTGCTAATAATATTTTTTCATACTTAATTTCTTGCCCATCATCTAAAGTCACACTATGCTCTTCAGGCTTTATTTTAGTTACTTCTTTTCCTTTAATCCATTTTATATTGTATTTATCAAAAAATTCTCTTGGAGTAAAATCTAAATCTTCTACGGTTCTTCTTCCATCTAAATAATGATGTAAAATACATCTAGAATAAACATGTTCATCTTTTGAAATTAAAATAATTTCTGCATCTTTATTATATTCTCTTAAAGTTCTAGCACCATTAATTCCTGCTGCTGAAGCTCCTACTACTACATATGCCATTAATCCTCTTCTACCTCCTCTAATGTTAAAGCTGCCATTGGACATCTTGCTACACATTGTGGATAATTTTCCTCTGTTGACCTACACATATCACATTTCATTACTTCCTTATCTGTTGCACTATCCATCTTTAATACTCCATAAGGACATGCCATTATACACATAAAACAACTAGCACATCTTGATTTATCATATAAAACTAATCCTGTTTCATCATCCCTTCTCATTGCACCAGTCATACAAGTATAAACACACTCCGGCTTAGAACAATGCCTACAATATATTGGAGCATATCTTCCCTCACTATTGATAGTAATTCTACCTCTTGTATCACCACCATGTGCAACTTTACAAGCAGTAGTGCATGTTAAACATCCTATACATTTTTTTCTATCTATTTTTATTCTCTTCATATCTCTCACCTAGCCAATCTTTTCTATTTTTACAGGTACATATTTAAAGTTAGGTTCTTTTGAATATGTGTCAAATATTGAAGGCAAAAGTGAATTGGCTTCTATATAGTGCATAGGTGCATAAATTTGATTTTTCTTAACAGTTCTTGATAGCTTAACAAGGAAATCATTACTTATTCCATTTGGAGAAGATATTCTAACTATATCATTTTCCTTAATATTTAATTCTTCTGCTAATTCATTATTAATATTTACGTAACCTCTATGAGGCACAATTGCACTTACATCATTTATTTCACGTGTTCTTGTTTGTGTATGCCATTGGCCTACTGTTCCTCTTCCAGTATTAAATAAATAAGGATATTCTTCGCTTGGTTCTATTGGTACTTGCGCTACATCTTCATACATAAACTTTGCCTTTTTACTAGGTGTAAAATATTTATTATCTTCAAATAATCTTCTTTCATCTTCTTTAATTTCTTCACCTTTTCTACAAGGCCATTGTACTCCTCTAGAATCCTTTAAAGAATCATAATCTACACCAGTAATATCACATGGCATTCCTTTTGAACACTCTTTCATTAACTCAAAAGCCTCTCTAGGAGTTTTCCATTTATCTAGAAGTTTACCCATTCCTAAAGCCTTCCCTACTCCAAGCATAATATCATAATCTGTTAATTCATTATCCTTCTTTTTAAGTACTGGGTTTAATTTTGATAATCTTCTTTCTGTATTTATTATTACGCCTTCTTTTTTTAATCCATTTGCTGAAGGTAATAATAAATCACAGTAATGAGCTGTTTCAGTATCAGCATAAATATCTTCTACTACCAAAAAGTCTATCTTTTCAGCAGCTTTTTTAAACTCTAAATTATTAATCCATGAACTTAATGGATTAGTTGCAACAACCCATAAAGCCCTTATTTCTCCCGAATTTATTTTATCTATAATTACGTTATAAGGTAAAGTTGGCTTTGTAGGTAGCATTTCTTCATCCATATCTAACACTTCTGCTATACGCTTTCTTCTTGCTGGATCGCTATACTCTCCACCGCCATAAAATCCTGTTGTATTGCTAAATAATCTTGATCCCATTGCATTACATTGCCCTGTAATTGAATTAGCCCCTGTTCCTACTCTACCTATATTTCCTGTCATTAATGCGATATTTATTATTGCTTGAGCATTTCTTACTGCTTGATATCCTTGATTTATTCCCATAGTCCACCAAAGTGATACTCTTTCACCTTCATGAATTATTTTTGCAAGCTCTAACATCCTCGCACTAGATATTCCTGTTTGGTCTTCTACCTTATCTAAAGTAAAATCTTTTACCTGTTCTTTAAAGCCTTCAAAATCCTCAGTATACTTTTCTATGTACTCTTTATCAATCCAATCTTTTTCTATTAATATATTTGCTAAAGTGTATAAAAATGTTAAATCACTCTTAGGTTTTATATCATACCAAATATCACAATTTGTTACTGTTTCTGATCTTCTTGGATCAACTGCAATAAGTTTAGCATTACGTTTATTCTTTCTTACTCTACTCCAAAGAATTGGATGACATACTACTGGATTGGACCCTATTAATATAATTACATCTGATTCTTCTAAATCTTTTAATGTGTATGGTGGTGCATCAAAACCAAAACTTTGTTTATATGCTACTACTGATGTTGCCATACAAAGTCTAGTATTACCATCTCCATTTCCACCTAAAAAGTTTCTTCCTATATGTCCAATTAGGGCCATTTCTTCTGTTGCTAATTGTCCTGTACTTATAAATGCAAAGCTTTCTTTTCCATATTTACTTTGAATATCTAAAACTCTATCTGCAAAAAGTTTAAATGCTTCATCCCATGAAATTTGTTTCATAAGTCCATCTTCACCTCTCATTAGAGGTAATACAGGATTGTGAACTTTTGTATTTTGCTTATCTAAGTTTAACCCCTTTGTACAGCAAAAACCTTCATTTACCGGATAATCTTTTGTAGGGACAACTTTTTTTATTTCATCATCTTCTACATGAAAATCTAGATTGCATGCTATAGAGCAATAGTTACAAGTTGATCTTATTACTTCCATTTAAAACACTCCTTACTTAAGTATAAATAATAAAATATTTACATATCATTAAGCCATTAATTAACTAAACAATAATTAATAATTTTGTTTTTGATATTATTTTATTTCCTCATATAATGCACTCCTGCCCAATTTACATTTTCACTAACTTCAGCTATTTCTGGTAAGTTAACTCCATCTAGAGCCCATTTCTTATATTCCTTATATCCAACTCTGTCAACAATATACCCAATATGCTCTTTTCCATAAGGTGCATCTGGACTTATATATTCCCTAACAAATTTATAAGTATTATCTATAACTTTTAAAACAGTATCTTCATCAGCCCATTTTATAAAATCTTCTGCAATTCTTGGATTTGTTTTCCCAGTTCTACCCATAATAACAATTCTATAATACTTTTTAGGACTTCTGGTCCATGCGTTGTTAGGACATGCTAAAACACATTCTCCACAACCAATACACTTACTTGGATCTCTTACAACTTTATAATTCTTTGCACTTAATGCTGTAGTTGATACTTGTTTACATTTCTTTACACAGGCCCCACAAGATATACACCTATATGAATCATAAACTGGCAAACACATTCCTATTATTCCTATATCATGCATTCTAGCTTTTATACAATCATTAGGACATCCTGTTGCTGCAATTTTTACATGTAAGTCATCGGGATAAACCATATCTTCAATTTTTCTTGCTAATTCTGTTGTATTATACTGAGCCTTAGGGCAAATATTATTTCCAATACAAGAAGTTATATTTCTTGTACCTGCAGAAGGATATCCTGATCCCTTATGCTTTTGATTAGTACCCATATTATCAATAATAGGTTGAAGTGCTTCATTTACTTCATCCATACGCTCCATTGGAATTCCTAATACTTCAAATCCCTGTCTTGTTGTAACATGAACCCTTCCATCTCCATATTTATCAGCTAAATCAGCAACTAATTTTAATGTATCTGTACGAATTGATCCTCCTGGAATTCTGATTCTTACTGCTGTCATATATTTATTTTTAGTTATTCTAAATGCATTTTTCATGGTCTTTCTTGTATTTAAATCATGTATAAGTGCCATAGCCTATCCCTCCTAATCATATAATGTCTTTCCAAAAGCATAATTAAATACTGGTCCATCTGTACATATATAAGTAGTATCCATTCTACAATGGCCACATTTTCCTAATCCACAACACATTTTTCTTTCATATGAAACCCAAATATTATAATCCTCTATACCTATCTTTTGGAATTCTGCTATTGTAAATTTCATCATCATTGGAGGTCCTACAATTACTGCTGAAACACTTTCTTTATCCTTTATTTTAAGCTCTGGTATATATTTAGTTACAAGGCCTACATCGCCATCATAATTCTCTTCAGCTTTATCAACTGTTAATATAACATTAAATTTTGACTTCCATTTTTGTATATCTTCTTTAAATAAAACATCTTCAGGAGATCTAAATCCACAAACTAATGTTACACTTTTACATTCATCTATATTTTCATAAAAATATTCCAAAATCCCTCTAACTGGAGCTAATCCACTTCCCCCTGAAACTATTATTATTTCTTTATCCTTATAATTTTTAATTTCAAAACCATTCCCATATGGTCCTCTTAATTGTATACTGTCTCCTATATTTAACTTAAATATCTCTTCTGTAACCTTACCAACTTCTCTAATTGTAAAATCTAAATATTCATCACTAAATCCTGATACTGATATTGGTGATTCCCCATATTTAGGCATTGAAATTTCAAAAAATTGTCCTGGATTTATTTCATCACATTTTCTATTTACTCTAAAGGTCCATTCTTTTGGAGTATGCTTTATAATATCTAAAATTTTCACTTTATAAGGAATATACTCATTTACCATCTTCTAATCCTCCCTTTGCTTACTTTTAACAAATTGAGTTACTTTATTCATAGCAGTTGATATTGATATATATTGAGGACATACATCATCACATCTTCCACATCCTATACACATTTGTGGTCCAAATCTTTCACCATAATCGTACATTTTATGCATCGTTCTATATCTCATTCTATCTCCATTTCTTACTCTAACATCATGTCCTCCAGCCATTAAAGAAAATCCTGGTATTTGACATGATGCTCCAACTCTCCTTCTTTCACCACATCTTGCATTATCCTGACTCACTACATCTTGCATCGTATAGCAGGAACATGTTGGACAAGAAAGATTACACCTCCCACATGCTATACATCTATAATCATATTCTCTCCAAAGCTCTGCTTCTGCTACCTCTAAAGGATTTAATTCTTCTGGCAATGTTACTTTTACTTCATTAGAGGATACAAATTCAATATTAAAGTCTGTTTCTGTTCCTACAAAAATATCTTTAAACTCATCATCCTTAACATCTATATAAACATCACCCTTATCAACCTTAATTGCTAGTGAATAATCATCAGTCTTATTAGTACCAAAACTTACACAAAAGCAATTTCTAAAGCTTTCTGCGCATCCAATTAATACTATCTTAACTTTATCCCTAAGCCTCTTATAATAATAATCAGGTTCTTTACCATTGTTTAAGTAAACATTATCTATACGATGTAATCCATGAATATCGCAAGAACGCATAAAAACTAGCATTTCTCGCTCATCTATTGATGGAATTTTATATTCATCTTCATTGTAATAAAATAATGTTTCTGTAACTGGCATAACTACTTCTTTAGCAGTAAAATGTGATTTACGGTCAAATTCAACTTCATTAATACTTTTGATTTCTTCATATCTAATTACATCTGTATCTGAATATTGACCTGCGTATGGTATAGATACTGGAGCAATAACTTTATATTTATCTTTAAAGTTGCTTATTATATTGTCAAATTCTTCAACAGTCATTTTAATTTTCATTAGTTCCACCTCACTTTTGTCATAAGTTTATCTTTTGTAAAATTATTCTTATATATTCATAATTTTAATTGCACATTTAAGTTTAAAATTTTCTAAGGCTTAATAAATTCTATAAAAAATAGAGAGATGTTTTTACATCTCTCTACTAATAGAAATCTTTTTTTATACTACTACTGTTAAAATATCTTCACTATAATTTGCTCTTTTCTTATCTGTTTCAACTATATCTAAGTAACTATCTGAATTTGTAACTATTACTGGAGTTACCACTGAATATCCTTCAGACTTTATAGCATTTATATCAAACTCTAATAATACTTGACCCTTTTTAACTTTCTCACCTTGTTTAACTTTAGGAATAAAATGCTTTCCTTCTAATTGAACTGTATCCATACCAACATGTATCAATATTTCAGCTCCACTATTTGTAGTAATTCCTAATGCATGAGATGTTGGAAATAATGTTGTTAATGTACCGTCAGCTGGAGAAAGAACTTTTCCTTCTGTTGGAACAATTGCAATTCCCTTTCCTAAAGCACCTGACGCAAATGCTGCATCTTTAACTTCTGATAAAGATACAATATCACCTTTTAATGGGCTAACTAATACTTCTTTATTAACTAAAACTTCTTTGTTTTTTTCTACAACTGTTTCATCTTTCATATCTTCTTCTGGTAATTTAGCAAATAACATTAATAAGAAACCTACTACAACACCTACAGCCATAGCTAAAACCATACCTAAAAATCTACTATCTATTCCATCTGGTCCAATATAACTAGGAAGTGCGAATATACCCATTCCTCCTACCATGTAACCTCTACAACCAAATAATCCAATAATTCCTCCTGTTACTGCTCCACCAATACAGCTTAGAATGAAAGGTTTTTTTCTTGGTAATGTAACACCATAAATAGCCGGTTCAGTCACACCAAACATTCCTGAAATAGCTGCTGGAATACAAATTGATCTTAATTTTTTATTTTTAGTTTTTACTAATATAGCCAAAACAACACCTGTTTGAGCAAAGCATACAGCTACTGAAGTTGCTAATACTGTATCATATCCAACCGTTGCTAAACTATTAAATGCTATTGGAACTAACCCCCAATGTAATCCAAACATTACAAATACTTGCCATAACCCTCCAATAAATACACCTGCTACTACTGGACTGAAATTATAAATTGCCATTGTTACGTCACCTAAAATATTAGCCGCATATGTTGCAACTGGACCAATTGCCATAAATGTTACAGGAACTATAATTAATAGTGTACAAAATGGAACTAAGAAAGTTTTAACTACATCTGGTATAATCTTTTTAAATATTTTTTCTAATTTTGATGCTATGAATACAGCTAGTATTATAGGAATAACTGTTGAAGTGTATCCACTGCTAGGCATAACTACTGGAATTCCAAAAAATCCAACCGTTTGTCCTGCTAGCCCTACTATATCTGGATAAACTAGAGCTGCTCCAATTGCCATACCTGTAAATTGACTTAACTTGAATTTTTTAGCTGCTGTAAATCCTAAAAAGATCGGAAAGAAATAGAATAAGCAATCCCCAATTGCATTTAATATCATATATGTTGATCCAGTACTATCAACTAAATTTGCCGCTGATAATATAGCTGTTAACCCTTTTATCATACCTGTTGCACACAATACAGCCAATATAGGTTGGAAGACTCCAGAAATTATGTCTATTAATGCAGCCAGTGGTCCAACTTTTTCATTTGCATCTCCATCTGAAGCTTCAGAAAATCCTCCTACTGCTACTACATCTGCGTAAACATCTGGAACATGGTTTCCTATAACTACTTGATATTGTCCACCACTTTTAACTACAGTAACTACCCCATCCATCTTCTTCAATACTTCTGTATTTGCCTTACTTTCATCTTTAAGTTTAAAACGTAATCTCGTAACACAATGAGTTAAGCTGTTAACGTTTTCTTTACCGCCAACGTTCTTAATAATATCTTTAGCTAATTTTTCATACTTCATAACCATTCTCCCCTTTATTATATATTTAAATTTTATTTATATTTATAAAAAAAAGCGAAACCAATACTTATGAAATAATATAAATAATTATATTTATTCCATAAATTCTGGTTTCGCCTGATTTAACAGTAACAATCCCTACTAAATTATATTTAATCTTATAAATTAGTATTTTCTTAATTTAGTTTTAAAATATAAAAACCTCAACTAATCAAGATAGATAAAGCAATAATATCTCATCTTCATTAATTAAGGTTTCGCCTGATCGAGTCAGTAACGATCTCATATTTTCTTGTAAACATTTAACTTATATATTTATAATAAACTATCTTGTAAACATTGTCAATAAAATTTTATTATTTTTTTTATAAAAACAACAAAAGAATTTAAATATCTATATTTATTAGTATTCTATATTCTTTTGCTGCTATTAATTATTCTCCTACCTTGCTGTAACCCTTTGAATATGCAATGTTAAATAAAGTTTTTCTGATTGCGATAACTTCTGACCTAAATACTTTTCTACCTTTAACATACATTCATAAGCTTTCTTATATTTATCTTTCACTTGCTCTAATAAAAAATCATCCTCTTCTTCAAAAACATTTTTATTATTAAGTCTCTTAAAGAAAAACCTTAAGTGTGTAACAAATCTTTCATAATTCAATGAATCTTCATCTAATTGAATATTATATGTGTACTTTACTATATTTAAAATATCTTGAACCATTTGTGTTAATTTTGCTGCATCACCAGCACAAGTGCTACTCTTGTTTATCTGAGCATTAATTAAATGTAAGGCAATACTTCCAGCCTCATCATCATCTAACCTTTGTCCAGTTTCCTCTTCTATTAAATCTAATGACCTTAATCCTATCTTAAATTCTTTAGGATAAAACTTTTTAATTTCCCACATTAAAACATTAGAACGCTTTATACCATCTTTATTTAATTTTAGTGCATAACTTATATGATCGGTTAGTGTAACATATATATAATCATTTAACTCTATATCTAACATATTTTTAGCATATTCAATTATATCATAACATATTGATACATGCTCCGCGGGAATATCTTCTAATAAGAGCTTAAATTTTTCTGATGCATCTTTTTGTTTAAGAATAAATGTTTTTTCTATAGAATTTTCATTTATTTTATCTCCTACTTTTTTCTTGAATGCTATTCCACATCCCATTGCTACTAATTCATCTTTTGATGAATTCTTAGCTAATACAACATTGTTATTAAATATTTGTTTAATTACCATCTAAGCACCCCATTAAATTATTAGTATTACTTAAGAAGAAATTTTTCAATAAAAAAAACCTCTCTAATAAAAACGATATAGATATATATCGTTTCTTAGATAAGGTTTCGCCTGCTATTCAGTAACGATCGCAATAATATCCAGTAAACGTTTATATATAATATATACCATTTATCTATTATTTTGTCAATTCAATCCCAATACGTCTTTTCTCAAAGAAAAAAGTTCTTATTAATCTCATTCATCTATTGATAACTTATTTAAAAACTCACGTATTTCTTCTTGATTTAAATATACATCACCAATCATTCCATGAACTCTATAATATTCAATATAATCATGAAAATCTGATCCTGCAGTATATATCATATTTCTTTCCTTAGCTATATTAATTAAATACTTAGTATCTTCTTCAGTGTTTTTATAGTACTTTGCTTCTATTCCATCAAAATCAATATTAATTATATTTTCAAAATCCTTTTTGCATAATAGTACAGGATGTGCTAAAACAACTGTAGCTCCAAAGAATTTTAATATATCAACTCCAGTTTTAACACATAGCTTATCCTTGTATCCACAAAAATCTATATTATTATAAAATATTTTTCTTAACTCTTTTATATTTCCTTGCCTAACCTTTAAAAGAACAATTTTAAGTAATTCATTATTATAGCTATCATCTTTAAAATAACCTAAAACATGAACTCTACACTTATTATATCGAGTCGATAATTCTACGCCTGGTATTACTCTTATTCCCTGGCTTTTACCTTCTTCTATGGCTTCATCTATTCCATCTGTATTATTATGATCTGTAATTGAAATAATATCAACTTCTTTTCTTTTTGCAAGTTTAACTATCTCACTTGGTGTTAAGCCTCCATCAGAACAAGTTGAATGTATATGAAAATCACCTTTTGTATACATATTTCTTCCTAATAATTATTTACTTTTTATTATATGTTATTTTTCATTTTATGCACACTAAAATAAAAAAGGCAATCCTTTCGGATTGCCTTATGTAAACAAATTATATTTATAATTATTTGTTTAATTGAGCTTTTGCAGTTTCTACTAAGTTTGCAAATGCTTTTGGATCGTTTATAGCTATTTCAGATAACATCTTTCTGTTCATGTCGATTCCAGCTAATTTGATTCCGTTCATGAATCTTGAATATGAAAGACCATTCATTCTTGTAGCAGCATTAATTCTTGCTATCCATAATCTTCTGAAATCTCTCTTCTTTAATCTTCTTCCAACGTATGCATTTCTTAAAGCTCTTATTACAGATTCGTTAGCAGTCTTGAATAATCTGCTCTTCCCACCGTAGTAACCTTTTGCAAGCTTTAATACTTTTTTATGATTTTTACGAGAATTTACCGCTCTCTTAACTCTTGCCATTTTGTATTCCTCCTAAGTCCTCTATATTATAGGTATGGTAATAATTTCTTCATTGCTTTTTCTTGAGTAGTTGAAACATAAGCAGCTTTTCTTAAGTTTCTCTTTCTCTTAGCGCTCTTCTTTGTTAAGATATGGCTCTTGAAAGCTTTTGCTCTTTTTATCTTTCCAGTACCAGTCTTCTTAAATCTTTTAGCTGCACCTCTGTGCGTTTTCATTTTTGGCATGATTATATTCTCCTCTCTGGTTATGCTTTTTTAGGGGCTAATACCATTGTCATGTTTCTTCCCTCTTGTTTTGCTGCCTTTTCAACAGTACAAACATCTTCAAGTTTTGAAACAAAGTTTTCTAAGATTTTTAATCCTAGGTGACCTAATGTTGCTTCTCTACCTTTGAATCTAACAGTGACTTTAACTTTATCCCCGTCTAATAAGAACTTTCTAGCATTTTTAGCTTTGATAGCTATGTCATTTTCTTCAATAGTTAAACTACATCTGATTTCTTTAATGACAGTTACCTTTTGCTTTTTCTTAGCTTCTTTTTCCTTTTTAGATTGCTCGTAAATGTATTTGCCTAAATCCATTATCTTACATACTGGTGGCACTGCTGTTGGAGATATCATTACTAAATCTAAATCTTTCTCCTCAGCCATTTGTAAAGCTTCTTTTGTGGAAATTACTCCTAATTGATTACCTTCTGAATCAATTACTCTAATTTCCTTTTCTCTAATACTTTCATTACAAGTAAAGTTTTTACTGATAACATTCACCTCCGATAAAATCTATCAAGAAAAATATATAAATAAAAGGGCGACATATAATGCCGCCCTCGTATTATTTAGAAAATCTAGACATACTTCTAGATGAAAATCCAATAAACTCATTACCTTACTAAGCTATGCCGTAAGGCGAGAAACGGCAGTTTCTTCTTGACGAAATTTATTATATCATTAGAATAACTCATTGTCAATTTTTTTGTTAATGGTTATTCTAGAAAAATTTAGATTCTATTCACATATGCTAATTTCTCTTTTCATATTTCCCTTTGTCATATAGCACTTATCAAGTATTCTAAAACCAGCTGAAATTATTATATTATCCATATCTTCAAAAGTAATTATAACTAGTCTACGAGCTATCCTTCTTGAAGTATTGATTATATCCACTTGTTCTTGTACAGTAATAGGTGAATATAATCCATAAGGAATATCAACTATGGCAACATCATATTTTTCTTTTATATCATGCATATCTCCACTAGTTATTATTTCTCTATTATACCCTAAATACTCGATATTATTCCTCGCATTGCAAGCAATAGATTTACTAATTTCATATCCTTTTACATCAAACCCTAAATCTAAAGCCTCTATGACAACAGTTCCAACACCACAGCATGGATCTATTATATTTAAACTTCTATCATCACAAGTAGCAATATTAACTAATGCTCTTGCCATTCTTAATGGAATCGCATTTGAATATGAATATGGTTTATCATTGTGTTTTTGCCACTTAAAATCATTTTTTATAAGTTCTCCAAATATCCACTTATCTTTAAATTTTGTAACTGCAAGCTCTACCTTGGGATTGTGCATATCTGGAAAGCCTGTTACAACAAATCCTATTCCTCTAATTGCTTTAAGACGTTCTTCATAGCTAACATCGCCATCTTCGCTCTTCATATAATTTACTTTAAAATCATCATATTTAATTTCTTCATCTCTGATTTTATTAATAATTTCTTCAACTGAATCTTCCACATATCTAATATTAATTTTAAATTTTATAAATGGACTTCTTGATGGATCAAAGTCTTTGTTTGAAAATAAAATTTTATCTTTAGGAACTTTACCAAAAATACTTTTCATTTCCATATCACATAAGTCTTTTTCCATATCAGAACAATTTATAAAATAAAAATATTGCTCTGGGATGTTTTCACACTCACTTTTTACCATTGCATTATTCATTTAAACACCCCTCTTTTTTTAGTTAAGAGTTTTGAGTTATTAGTTTTTAGTTAAGGAATAAATTCAGCTTAGACTGAATTTATAGGATATTTTAGAAACTCCTAAGGAGTTTCATCCCTAACTCTTAACTCTTAGCCTCTCTAGTCTTTTTTACAATACTCTTCAATAGATTCTGCAACTACCTTTGCATAAGCAGCTGCATGAACTACAGTGTTAGCACCTGTTACAACATCACCTGATGCAAATACACCTTCTCTTGTTGTATGCCCTTTGTCATCAGTAAGTACTAATCCCCATTTGTTAGTTTCAATTCCTGTTGTATTAGCTACTATATTTTTTCTAGGTGATTGACTTACTGCAATTATTACAGAATCACACTCAAACATTCCTTCAGTTCCATCTATAGTAACTGTTACAACTTTTCCATCTTCTTTGACTTCATTTTTTGTTTCTATGTATTTAACACCGTCTTCAGTTAATTCAATTGGTGCTTTAAATAACTCAAACTTAATATCGTCATCTTTAGCTTCTTGTAATTCAACCTTAGTACAAGGCATATTTTCAAAGCCTTTTCTATAAAGTATATATACCTCTTCTGCTCCACTTCTTTTAGCAACTCTTGCTGCATCCATAGCAACATTTCCTGCTCCAATTACTGCAACCTTTTTACCCAAATTGTAAACATCCGGTGATTTTAAATAATCTATTGCATAATGAACATTTCCTAAAGATTCTCCTTTAATGTCTAAAGTCTTAGGATTCCATACTCCTGTTCCAATAAATACAGCCTTATATCCATCAAAGAATAATTTATCTAAAGTAATTACAGGACCTATTAAAGTATTAGGTCTAATTTTTACTCCTAATTCTAGAAGAATTTCTTCATACCTATCCATAACTGAGTTAGGTAATCTATATTCTGGAATACCATATCTCAATACTCCGCCAATTTTTTCATGAGCATCAAATAAAGTAACCTTAAAGCCTTTTTTAGCTAAAATAATAGATAATGTAATCCCAGCTGGACCAGCACCTATAATTGCTATTCTCTCATTTCTCTCTGCCGTCTTTTCTAATTTTATCTTTTTTAAATATTCATTAGATATTAGTTCTTCGATTTCACAGAAACTTACCGGCTCACCTTTTATTCCTCTAATACAATTTCCCTTACATTGATCTTCATGAGGACAAACTACCGCACATACTGCTGATAATGGGTTATTTTCAAATAACATCGCTCCAGCTTCATCTAGTTTTCCTTCCTTAAATAGCTTAACTACTTCAGGTATCTCAGTATTAATAGGACAGTTTGCCTTACATCTTGCATTTTTACATAATAAACATCTATCTGCTTCTAATAATAATTCTTTCATCATTTGCATTTATCCTTTACTTTATATAATATTATAATTATTTAAGTATATCTAAAACATAAGCTTTAAATTCTTCAAAGCTTCCTTTTTCACTACTAGTACCCTTATTAATTTTCTTAGTTGCAAAGTTATACTCAACAGTTCCATAACTAAACTTAGGACTTGATATCATAATTTTATCTTCATGTGCACTAAAAATTCCCTTATTAACCATTGCTATTTTACATAATTCTAAGAAGCTTTCTTCATTTTCTAATTCTCCAGAATTAATTTTATCAATTACAAAATTAAATAATGAAAAACCTCCACCTAAAGATATCATACTGCTGTTTTCAATATAAAAAACTTTATCAGTATTATAAAAATATTTCATTTTTCCATAAGATATAGTTTTAAATTGTGAATTTACTTCTATATTAGATATATTGAAAGCTTTAATAGAATCTTCGATATCACACCAAGAATTACTTTGTTCAATAGCATTATTTTTTACTACTGCATTAAATTTAAGTAATGCTCCTTCCATTTCTTTATCTGTATAGACAACATTTTCATTTAAAGCTACATTAAATTCTCCATTTTCATATGTTAATGTTATTTTATTTCCCATAATAGACTCCTTTTCTTTTCATCTCTATAATAAACTAAATTCTTAACTTAAGATTAAGTTTTAACTCCATCTTAAGGTTATATTTGTTATACCCCAAGGGCACCTAGTCTAGTGGCGTGTCTGCTGTTATCTCCCATATAAAAACTTGAGAGTGTTACACCAACTAGCTCTTAGATAAAAATTATTATATCATATTTATTATTATAAAAATAAACTTTATTTTCTATTATAAAAATAGTGTGCTAAAAATTATTTAATAATTTTTATAGCACACCATAATATATTATTTAACTAGTTTTGCTGTATCTCTTGCAATCATTAACTCTTCGTTAGTTGGTACTACATATACCTTAACTTTAGAATCTTCATTAGATATTTCTTGGATATGACCTCTAAGTTCATTTTTCTCATCATTAATTGTAAATCCAAAGAATTCTAATCCTCTTAATATCTCTCTTCTAGTAATAGAAGAGTTTTCTCCTATACCTGCTGTAAATACTATTACATCTACTCCTCCCATAGCACCAGCATATGCTGCTATTTGAGTTCTAACTTTATAGTAGAATATTTCTAAAGCAAGTTTTGCTCTTTCATTTCCAGCTTCCCCTGCTGCTAAAACATCTCTAAAATCAGAAGATACTCCTGAAATACCTAAAACTCCTGATTTTTTATTTAATAATTCATCAATTTCTTCAATAGTATATCCATGTTGTTCAATTAAGAAACTGATAACAGAAGGATCGATACTTCCTGATCTTGTTCCCATCATTACTCCAGCAAGTGGTGTAAAGCCCATAGATGTATCAATAGATTTTCCATTTTTAACAGCTGCTAAAGAACATCCATTTCCTAAGTGACAAGTAATTATTTTTAAGTCCTTAATATCCTTACCCATTGCTTCTGCAACCTTATTAGAAACATATTTATGTGATGTTCCATGGAATCCATATTTTCTTACACCATACTTTTCATATAATTCATATGGTAAAGGACAAATATATGCGTGCTTTGGCATTGTTTGATGGAATGCTGTATCAAATACTGCTACCATTGGTGTATTTGGCATTAACTCTTTACAAGCTTCTATTCCAATTACATTTGGTGGATTATGTAAAGGTGCTAATACTATGCAATCCTTTATTGATTGTAATACTTCATCATTAATTAGTACTGAATCAGAATACTTTTCTCCTCCATGAACAACTCTATGTCCTACTGCTGATATTTCATCCATAGATTTAATAACACCATGAACTGGATCAACTAAAGCTTCTAAAACTAGTCTTATTGCTTCTTTATGATCTTTAATATCTGAATTTATTACATATTTATCTTTTCCCTCAACTTTTTGAGTTAATATAGATCCTTCAATCCCTATTCTTTCTACTAATCCTTGAACCATGCAATCTTCTGTCGCCATATCTATTAATTGATATTTTAAAGATGAACTACCGCAATTAATTACTAATGTTTTCATTATTCCCACGCTCCTTTTATATTGCTTCTGTATATAAATATAATACCACTAAAAATCCTAAATAACCTAAAAGTTTAATTATTCTTTTTTATCTGAAAACTTTTTATATTAAAAAAAAGGCATATACTTTAAATCATAAATATATCCCTCATTTATATTTTTATGCAATTTTTCAAATTATATTACAATTAATTTCTATTTATTGATTTCGTTAAAATAAATTTCTAAAGACTTAATATTCATTAACATATACTTATATTGTGGATAGTCGCTAAGAATTCTATTAATACATCTTATACAGAAGTCTCGTCGTTTATTAAAGTCACTCTTCATTTCTTTTTTATATCCCCATGTATGTGTAAAAAGTTTTTGATTTTCACTAAATAAATTTTCTAAAGCCATTATTTCATTAATTTTTATATTTTTTCTTTCTGCACACATAGATATTAACCTTTGTTCTGCAAAGACCATATTAACTATTCTATCATCACTATCCAATAAATTTTCCATAAATTTAATTGATTCAGTTGTATAATATTCTTTAAATTTATTATCACCAATATAAACAAATGCCGTATTGCTTGGTAATACAGTCCAACTCCACTTCTTATCAAATAAATAACCTTTTTTCATAATAAAGTGTTCTTTACTAGGATAAACACATGAATTAATTTCTTCCTTATGAATTACACTTATCTCCGATTTTAATAGTAAGTCCTCAACTTTATTCCACACAATAAAATCAGTATCAATCATTACACAAGGAGCTTCTTGATTTTTTAATGCATATATTTTCCCTGCTGCCCAAAATAAATTGCTATCAATATTATTGTTTATTCCTTCTAATGATATATCAATTCCTAAGTCCCATATACTATCAATGCCTAACCTTCTATAATAATTAGCACCAATTTCATCTGTAACCATCTTTATACTACCATTCTTTTCTCTCCACTTTAATGCTGATATTATAGTAGTTAAAATTTCAAAATCTTCTATATAATATTCTTTATTTGGATTCATTTTAAAGAAAGGGGTAGTCCAATTAGAATGAAATGCCTTTATCATTATCTCTCCACCTTTAAAAATATTTATATAATATTTAATCCATATCCTCCAACCCCTGAGCTAACTAAATTAGAAGAAATATCAATTTTACTTGTAGTACCAAATATCACTCTATTAATTAAAGTAACATTATTAATATTATTATTTGGGATAGTATTTTTTTTAAGCCTATCTTCTTGCTTTAAATCATCAATATTTTTTTTCCCCATATATTCTCCTCTCAAAAAAATATTATAGCACCGCAAACTTCTACAAATTCACAAGTGCTATAATATATTATACTTTTATTCTTCTAATAAGTCACGTATAACTCTTGTTGCGTCCATATAAGAAGCAATAGATTTATCATAATTCAACTTATTAATTATTTTTGCTACTAATTCTGACATATCAACAGGCTTATACCATTTTGCAGACTTTAATTCATCAGAAATATATGTTAAATTAGTTGAATAAACTCTTGAAATAATTCCATCTTCATAGAATCTATTAAACTTTTCTAGTCCTTCTGTAAAGAAAGCAAATGTAGTAGCTACATAAACATTTCTTGCTTTTCTTTCTTTTAATTCCATAGCTATATCAAGAACAGATTCTCCAGATGCTATCATATCATCTACTATTAATACATCTTTTCCTTCAACATCTCTTCCCATATACTCATGTTGAACAATAGGATTCTTACCGTTTACTATTGTTGAATGATCTCTTCTCTTATAGAATAAACCTACATCTACACCTAAAACACTTGAATAATAAATTGCTCTATCCATTGCACCTGTATCTGGACTTATAACTATAAGCTTGTCTTTATTCAGTTCTAAAGTTTCTTCATTTTTAATAAGTGATTTAACTATATCGTATGTTGGATAAAAGTTTTCAAAAGATAAAAGTGGAATTGCATTTTGTACGTTAGGATCATGTACATCAAATGTTAATACTTCATGTACTCCTAATCTTTCTAATTCTTGAAGCGCTAAAGCACAGTCTAGAGACTCTCTTCCCTTGCGTCTATGTTGTCTTGATTCATATAAAAGTGGCATTATTACTGTAATCTTTGCAGCCTTACCTCTTATTGCAGAAACTGTTCTTTTTATGTCTTGGAAATGTTCATCTGGACCTTTATGGTTAATAAATCCAAACATTTTATATGTACAACTGTAATTGCCAATATCACATAATATATATATATCCTTTCCTCTAACACTTTCTGAAATCTTTACTTTTCCTTCTCCGTTAGAAAATCTTATCTCATTGATTGGTATTAGGAATGACTCACTAGTATTTCTCTTTTCTTGAATAAATTTATCAACAGCTTTTCCAAGTTCTTTGCAACTTTCTAGTGCAATTAATCCTAATTCATGTCTTAATTCTGTCATCAAACTTTCCCCTTTACATTTTTATTTCAAAGATTCAAATTTAATAATATACATAATTTGATATGTCTTCCATCAAATATTTATAAAATTCCAATCATTAATAGTATATACTAATAACGAACATTAATAAACACTTATATTAAATTATTCTCTTTTTTTGGACTTTTTCTTTTATATTTATTATAATTAATTGAATTTAGTATTTCTATACGTATTTATTACAAATATTTTATAATATTTGTACTTTATTATATTTACGGAAACGCTCTATATTTTTTATTAAAAGGAAGGACACCTTATGGAAGATTTGTACTATGAAAAATTATTTAATATTAAAACTACTGGAGAGCAACAAGGATTTTATGAATCCCATCATTATAATCGATATGAGGCTACTTCCTATCTAGCCTTAGAAACATTATTTAAAGAATATTGTGTTAATGATAAAGATTCTGTTGTTGATTTTGGTTGTGGTAAAGGCCGCTTACCTTTTTATATAAATTATTATTATAATTCAAAAGTAACAGGTATCGAAATGAACAATAATTACTTTGAAATTTGTATTAATAATAAAAAAAGTTATCTTAAACATCATAATAAATCTAGAGATAAAATTGAATTTATAAATACATTTGCAGAAGAATATCAAATATCTAATAGTGATAATAAGTTTTACTTTTTCAACCCATTTTCTGTTCAATTATTTATGAAAGTAATTAAAAATATTCTTTTATCTGTTGAAAGCTTTCCAAGAGAAATAGATTTAATTTTATATTATCCTTCTGAAGAGTATATATACTACTTAGAAAATTATACTGGTTTTATATTATCCCAAGAAATTAATATTCCAAATTTAAGTATTATTGATAAAAGGCAAAAATTCTTAATATATAAATTAATATGTTAAAAATAATTAAATCCTTATTTCTAAATATAATCAATTGATTAACTATATTTTTATATAAGAGATACTTAATTTAAATTAAGTATCTTTTTTAATATTGACTATAATTTAATATAACAAAAAGGTACTTAGTTTTATACTAAGTACCTTGAATTACCTGGCAACGTTCTACTCTTCCACACAGTCCCCCGTGCAGTACCATCGACGCTGTAGAGCTTAACTTTCCTGT
>NZ_JBCOAB010000049.1:0-23393 GCF_040227035.1 Clostridium sp. RTP31139st1_H3_RTP31139_211217 | reverse complement strand
GGCATTGGACCATCTGCAGCTGAACAAACTAAGATTGCTCCGTCCATTTGTGCAGCACCAGTGATCATGTTCTTAACATAGTCAGCGTGTCCTGGACAGTCAACGTGAGCGTAGTGTCTGTTTTCTGTTTCGTACTCAACGTGTGCAGTGTTGATTGTGATTCCTCTTTCTTTTTCTTCTGGAGCTCTATCGATATCAGCATAGTTGAACGCTTCTGCGAATCCTCTGTTTGCTAATACTGTTGTGATAGCAGCTGTTAATGTAGTCTTACCGTGGTCTACGTGACCGATTGTTCCGATATTTACGTGTGGTTTACTTCTTTCGAACTTTTGCTTTGCCATTTGAAATTCCTCCTTATTTTTAAATAAACTTTGCCTAGCGTTTGCATACTAATTTATATTCTCCATGGAGCTCATGATCGGGATTGAACCGACGACCTCCGCCTTACCAAGGCGACACTCTGCCAACTGAGCTACATGAGCATTAAAGTGCTATTCACTTTAATATACCAATTATAAAGTTTACTATCATTTGTTTTTTTTGTCAATATTAATTTACTATTATTATTTAGTGTCGGAAAGGCACTTTTCAAGCTTTCTTTTCACTCTCTGAAGTGCATTATCTATAGACTTTGCATGCCTATCTAAATCACATGCAATTTCTTGATAAGACTTACCATCAAGATAAGATTGTAACACTTCCATTTCCAAATCTGAAAGTACTTTTGAAATTGCTTCCTCAATGTACTTTTTTTCTTCTTTTCCAATAATAAGTTCTTCTGGATCACTTATCTTCATACTTGATAGTATATCCAAAAGTGTTCTTTCTGAATCATCTTCTGATACAGGTTTATTAAGAGATACATATGTATTTAATGGAATATGTTTTTGCCTTGTTGCTGTTTTTATTGCAGTAATTATCTGCCTAGTTATACACAATTCAGCAAACCCTCTAAATGTAGTTGATTTTTCATAGTTAAAATCTCTTATTGCTTTATATAAACCAATCATTCCCTCTTGATAAATATCTTCTTTGTCAGCTCCAATCAGGAAATATGATTTAGATTTTACCTTAACAAAGCTTTCATACTTAGAAATAACATATTCTTGAGCTCTACTATTTCCATTTTTTGCTTCAACCACAATTTCTTCTTCTGTCATTCCTTCAAATTCACTTGCTATCTCTTTCGAATAATCTTTGTTATCCACAAATCCCCCTCCATTCCCAAAAGCGCCTTTATATTTACCCACGCCTCATAGCCTCTAATTTTTTTAAAACATCATCATCAATATTATCTTGAACAGTACTCTTATGTGAAGTATATACTTTCTTAGTTGCTCGTCTTATATCTTCTGATGTATCAAATACCATATTATAGAATTCTATACTTGAAATTCTAGTTGCACCTCTTTGGAAAATTGTTTGCTGCTCCAAAGAATCAGATGTAACTACTGATACTTCAAATCTTCTTCCGATATTATGTATTTCTCTTTCAATATAAGCATCTGCAGTTTCTCCACTTTTAGTAAATACTACTGTTAAATTTTTATTGTATTCATATTTATTTTCTAAATTACCAGCTACTCTATAACCATCAAATACTAACATAATTTTGCACTGATGAATAGCACCATAATTATGTAAAATATCTATAAGTTTTTGTCTAGCACTATCCAAACTTATTTCTTTTTCACTCTTTAGATTACTCCAACTATTTATTACATTATATCCATCTATAAATATAAATTTCACTTTTTACCCCTATGTGTACTAAATTATTTAGTTAATCTGCCTTTTAAAACCTCATACATCATTATACCACCTGCAACTGAAGCATTTAAAGAGTTAATTTTTCCTATCATAGGGATTTTTACTAATAAATCACACTTTTTAAGAGTTAAATTAGAAATTCCTTTCCCTTCACTTCCAATTATTAATGCACATGGTCCAGAAAAATCAGTATTATAACTATAATCTGTTCCATCTATATCTGCACCATAAATCCAAATTCCTTGTTCTTTTAAAATATCTATAGTTGCATTTATATTCGTAACTTTTGCAATTCTCATATGCTCTATTGCTCCAGCTGAACATTTATAAACTGTAGATGTTACTCCAACATTTCTTCTCTTAGGTATAATAATACCGTGAACTCCACAAAGTTCTGCAGTTCTTATTATCGATCCTAAGTTATGTGGATCTTCTATTTCGTCTAATATTACTATAAAAGGTTTTTCATCTTTTCTTTTCGCATATTCTAATATATCATTTACTTCACAATATTTGAAAGGAGTAACCTTTGCAACAATTCCTTGGTGATTTAACCCTTCACACATTGTATCTAATTTTCTTCTATCAGCTTCTTTAACAACAACCCCTTTGTCTTTTGCTAATCCTAAAGCAACTTTTATTGATCCTTCTAAATCACCTTTACTTACATATAAGCACTCTATTGTTCTATCACTTTTTAGTGCTTCAATTACAGCATTTCTTCCAATTACTAAATCTTCTCTTACTGCTTCACTATTTGCTTCTCTTGTTCCAGCAGCATAATTTCTATCTCTTTTTTCTTCTCTTCTATCCTGGAATCTATTGTTTTTTTCTTGGTATCTGTTACTCTTCTCTTGGAACTTATTAAATTCTCTTTCTCTTCTTCTTGGATTTTCTCTCTTAGTCATGACTATTCTCCTTTTTCTTATAGTTTTATTGAAATTGCACTATTGAATATAAATTCTAATCTTTCAGTATTACCTGTTAAATATAAATACCCTACTAATGCTTCAAAACCAGTTGCCATTCTATAATCTCTTACATCTGCATTTTTAGGAACTGTAGCTGATTTAGCATTTCTTCCTCTTTTATAGATATAGCTTTCATTTTCCGTTAATTTATCTTCAATTTCATGCATAATAACTGCTTGACTTTTAGCTTTAACATACCCTATTGCTTTGACATGTATTTTATGAGCAGTTAATTCGATATTTTCAGATAATATATGGTTTCTTATAAAAAGTTCATAAACCCCATCACCTACTAATGCAAGTTGAAGTGGATTTAGAAGTCGTGCTTCTTTTTCCGTAAATTCTCTTACTCTTAAATCCTTAAGCATCTTTTAATTTCTCCTCAATTATATAATAACTATATTTATTAAAATAGTAATGAAAAACTAAGAGTTAAAAGGAAGGAATAAACTTCTATAAAGTTTATTAAAATTTATTAGGAACCCACTAATCCTTCTCTCTTAACTCTACTTTAATTTTTCTTATATTTTTAATAAATTAATTAATCAATCTTTTTCCATCTAACACCTTGTGGAGTATCTAGAAGTTCTATACCTTTAGCTTTTAATTCATCTCTTATTTTATCTGCTAAAGCAAAATTTCTATCTTTTCTAGCTTGTTGTCTCTCAGCTATTAAAGCTTCAATCTCTTCCTCTAAATTTCCCTTAGTTGTCTTTTGTAGTATTCCTAAAGGTGAACCTAATTCTCTAATTAATTCTAATGCTTTTTCACATAATTCTTTTGATGAATTTATTCCAACATTGCTATTAATATCTCTTATTAAATCAAATAATACAGATATCGCATCGGCTGTATTGAAATCATCATCCATTTTTTCAATATATCTTTGTCTATAACTATCTAATGAATTTAAATACTTAACCTCATCTTCTGTCATTTCATTAATTTTTACTTCTGAAATTAAATTTTCTAAATTTCCAATTGCATTATATAATCTTTCAACTGAAGCCTTAGCTGATTCTAACAAATCATTACTAAAATTTAATTGGATTCTATAATGTCCTGAAAGCATTAAGAATCTAATTACATCAGGATCATATTGTTTTAAAGCATCTCTTGCTGTTAAGAAATTATTTAAAGACTTAGACATCTTTTGATTATTAACATTTAAGAATGCTGCATGCATCCAATAGTTTGCAAATTTCTTACCTGTTAAAGCTTCACTTTGAGCTATCTCATTTTCATGATGTGGAAATGCTAAATCCATTCCTCCAGCATGTATATCAATAGTTTCTCCAAGTAATTTCTTAGCCATGCATGAACACTCAATATGCCATCCTGGTCTTCCAACACCCCAAGGGCATTCCCAACCTGGCTCACCTGGTTTTTGTGCTTTCCAAATAGCAAAATCTACAGGATCTTCTTTTCTTTCATCCACATTAATTCTTGCTCCTGATCTTAAATCATCAAGATTTTGCCCTATAAGCTGTCCGTAATTTTCGAATTTTTTAGTTCTAAAGTAAACATCTCCATCAACTTCATAAGCATATCCTTTTTCTATTAATCCAGACACAAATTCAATTATCTCTGAAATATACTCAGTTGCTCTTGGATTTGTTGTTGCTCTTTTTATATTAAGTCCATCAGCATCTTTATAATATTCTGCTATATACTTATCTCCAATTTCTTTTACTGTAGTATGCTCTTCATTAGCTTTATTTATCATTTTATCATCTATATCAGTAAAATTTTGAACAAAGTTAACTTCATATCCCCTGTATTCCATATATCTTCTTATAGTATCAAAAACAATAAACGTTCTTCCATTACCTATGTGAAAATAGTTATATACCGTTGGTCCACAAACATACATGCTTATCTTCCCTGGTACTATAGGAACAAATTCTTCTTTTTTTCTAGTTAAAGAATTATATATTTTCATTATGAAATTCCTCCTTTTTTTATTTTTTCTATCCTATAATTTTATATTATTACTTTCAAATTGAGATTTTACTTTTTCTATAACATCATCAATTTTTATTACTTCCATCTCACCATCTCTTAATTTAAATTCAACTTCACCGTCAGTTATTTTCTTACCAACAGTAACTCTCATTGGAATTCCAATAAGTTCTGAATCTTTAAATTTAACTCCTGGTCTTTCGTTTCTATCATCTAATATAGCATCTACACCAACTTTTCTTAAATCTTCATATAGTTTATTAGCTATTTCCATTTGAGCTTCATCTTTAATATTTACTGGAATAACTGATACATGGTATGGTGCAACTGAAAGAGGCCATATTATTCCATTTTCATCATGATGTTGTTCAATTATTGATGCCATTGTTCTTGTAACACCAATACCATAACATCCCATAACAAATGGAGTGTTTTTACCATTTTCATCTATAAATGTAGCATTCATAGCTTCTGAATATTTAGTTCCTAATTTAAATATGTGACCTACTTCTGTTCCTCTTGCTATAGTAACTTCAGCTCCACACTCTGGACATTTTTCTCCACTTTCAATGTTTCTATAATCTCCTACAGTACCTTCGAAATCTCTTCCATAGTTAACATTCTTTAAGTGGTATCCTGTTTCATTTGCCCCTAATATCATGTTATACATATAAGTAACTTCTTCATCTACTAATAATAAGTCTACCTTTATTCCTACTGGTCCACCAAATCCAACTTCACAACCTGTAGCTTTTGTATATTCTTCATGAGAAGCCATAGCTATATCTCCTGAAGCCTTTGCAGCATTAGCTACTTTTACTTCATTAACTTCTCTATCTCCTCTAACAACTACACCTACTATTTTTCCATCTACATTAAACATTAATAGCTTAACAGTCCTTTTTGGTGACACATTTAGGAATGTTGAAACTTCTTCAATTCCTCTGCTATCTGGAGTAGCTACTTTTTCCATTGGTAATAATTCTTCAACCTCTGCTCTCTCTGGAGTAGCTTCAGCTTTTTCTATATTAGCTGCATAATCACAAGCCGTACAGAACACTACATCATCCTCACCAACTTCTGATTTAACCATAAATTCTGCTGAATTTGATCCTCCAATTGCTCCTGAATCTGCAGCAACGCACTTAGCATCAATTCCACATCTATTAAAAATCTTTACATATGCATCATGCATTTTATCATAAGATATATCTAATCCTGCTTGATCTTTATCGAAGCTATAAGCATCCTTCATTATGAATTCTCTAGATCTCATAACCCCAAATCTTGGTCTTCTTTCATCTCTATACTTAGTTTGAATTTGATAAAGATTTACTGGTAATTGCTTATATGATTTTATTTCATTTCTAGCTATATCTGTAAATACTTCTTCATGTGTTGGCCCAAGGCAGAAATCTCTATTATTTCTATCCTTTAATCTAAACATTTCATCTCCGTAAACATCCCATCTACCAGATTCTTGCCATAACTCTGCTGGTAACACTGCAGATGCTAAAAACTCTTGAGCACCAGCTGCATTCATTTCTTCTCTAACAATTTCTTCTATGTTCTTTAAAACCTTTAATCCAATTGGCATATAGTTATATACACCTGCTGCCATTTTTCTAATCATTCCAGCTCTAAGCATAAGCTTATGGCTATCTATTTCAGCTTCTGCTGGCACTTCTCTTAATGTTGATACTAACATATTTGACATCTTCATAATTATCTTCCTCCTGATTTTCTCTACATAATATCTTGTTGTTTTAATTGTTAATTACTATAGCATTAGAAATTAATAAATTGTGCTAGAACTTATTAATAAATTTTACCCTATTTTTATTTTTAAATAAGTCTCTTCTAGCTTTATTATTAATTTATTCTTGCATCCTTTTGTTTCTAAATAAAAAAAGTCCGTCCCTAATATAGAATTAGGGCGAACTTGTATCCGCGGTACCACCTAAATTTGTGCTTTAATAATGATAACGGTGTTAAACCGATAGTTTTTACCTACAACTCAAAAGCTGGTTCAAAATCTGTTGAAAATCTTACAGCCAAAGGATCTTCTCTCTGATTAGCGATTTCTACTATTCTTCATCACTGCTTTAGTAATATTCTTTTTTGATTAATTTATTATATAATCTTGAAAATACTCTGTCAATATAATGAAATTTAAATTAAATAAGCTTTTCACCTAAAATTAAATCTTCTGGAGTGGTAACTTTAATATTAGTGTATTCACCATCATAAAGATATACACTATAACCAAATTTTTCAGCTACCATAGTATCATCAGTTACAACTATATTATTAATTTTTATCTTTTCATGACATTCTAATATTTCATTGAACTTAAAAACTTGAGGAGTCTGTATAGCTACTAAACTTCCCCTATCTGGAGTACTAACCGAAAAATTACTTTCATTTTTAATCTTAATTGTATCTTTAGGCATAACCCCTGGTGCACACGCACCGTAAACCTGAGCAAATTTAATTCCATCATCTATTATTCTATCAGAAATAAAAGGTCTTGCTCCATCATGGATTAATACAATATCTGTATTAGTATCTTCTAGACTTTTAAGTCCATTATATACAGAATCTTGTCTTTCTGTACCACCTATAACTATATTATCTACTTTTAAATTATATTTTTCTAAAATATTTTCCTTAAAATAACCTACTTCATCTTTAGATAATACAACTACTATATTGTCTATTTTTTTATTTTCACTGAATTTTTTTATAGTGTAATAAATAATAGGTTTTCCTTTTATCTCAATAAATTGCTTGCTAACAGGTGCCCCCATACGTTTTCCCTTACCACCAGCTAAAATAATAGCACTTATCATTTGAGTTCTCCTTTAATTATCCTTTGGTTTTGCAAAAATCATTCTTCCGGCAGATGTTTGAAGAACAGACGTTACAATAACTAAAATTTCTTCTCCAATGTATTTCTTTCCACCTTCAACTACAATCATAGTTCCATCATCAAGGTATCCAATACCCTGAGTTGACTCTTTACCATCTTTAATAACTATAATTTTCATTTCTTCCCCTGGAAGTACTACCGGCTTAATTGCATTAGCCAATTCATTTATATTTAAAACAGGAACTCCTTGGAATTCTGCAACTTTATTTAAATTGAAATCGTTAGTAATTACTTTTCCACCTAACTTTTGAGCTAATTTCAATAACTTGCTATCAACTTCAGCAATATCCTTAAAGTCACCTTCCCAAATTTGAGTTTCAATTTCTAATTCTTTTTGAATTTTATTTAATATATCTAATCCTCTTCTTCCTCTATTTCTTTTTAATGAATCTGAAGAATCTGATATGTGTCTAAGCTCATCTAAAACAAAGCTTGGTATAACTAAAGTCCCTTCTATAAATCCAGTTTGGCATAAATCAAATATTCTTCCATCTATAATTACTGATGTATCTAAAACCTTAGCACTTCCTTTAGCATAGCCTCTGCTCTTTTTCTCTTTTTCTCTTTCTCTTTGATTATTTCTTTTAAATATAAGTAACGTTGAAGAAATATCTTCTTTCTTTTTCACAAATATTTCAGCACCTAATATTGCTGCAATCAGTTCTAATAGTACAAAAATTATTGGTCCAATTGCAGGATGTATTCCTACAAATATTCCTGATAAAGGAGCACCTATAAATGCTGCAATAATCAATCCAATTAACAACCCTGCACTTCCGTAAATTACTTCTTGTGCACTTAATCTTTGAATATTTTTTTCAATTTTATCTATAGTGTTAGATATTAATTTATATAATCCTGGCGAAATAAAATAAAAAATAATTCCGAAAAGTAAAACACTTAAAATATAGAATATTGTAGTAGCTACTACACCTTTTATAATATTAATTCTAAGCCCTGTATTAATCGCTAATATAGCTTCTGCAATGATATATCCAACCACTAATCCCAAAAGAGTAAAAATAATTTTTAATCCCTTCTTAAACAAAAACTCACCTCCTATTTAAATTACTTTTAATTTAAGTAATAGTTATAAATAACCATTTTTATTATACCATATTATTTATATTACTATTACTAAAATTTAACTTTAAAGAATAAATTAAATTTTAATACCCCCTATCAAAATATGACCAGGTTGTTTATTATAATATTAAACCAATACAGATAAGGCTTGTATTGACAAAATTGTCTGAAAATACTTATAATTTAATTATGGATTATATTTCTAAGGAGTTGAGGCAAATGAAAGACATTATATTCGATAGCTTTCAAAATGACGTCAGTGAATCCCTACTAAGGCATAAAAGCATTCTTGATATATTAACTAAATATACTGAATCCAGTTGTAGAATTAACAGAGCTGTAGCTAAAGCCGTAACTAACTGTGGTTGCATTGAGATAAATGCGAAAAAACAATGTTTGCCAAATGATGACAACTCATTGGAAGATTTATCAAACTGTTTAAAAACTCATCTTGATGGCTGTTTATGTGATAACTGCCGTGAAGTTATAGAAAGAGAAATTGGGAATAATTTATTTTATCTTACTTCTCTTTGTAATGCGCTTGATATAAATCTTTATGATGTTTTATTAAAAGAAAGTGACAAAATTAATACACTTGGTAAATTTACCTTTAGATAAATATATAAGCAGGTTTTTACCTGCTTATATATTTTTACCGTTAAATCATATTAATATTCTTAATTTATTACTAAAGTTCTTTCTTTAAATGAATTTGTTCCTTTATTCTCTTTAACCCACTTCTAATAGCTGTAGCTCTCGCTTCTCCAATTCCTTCTACTTGATCTAATTCTTCCTTGCTTGCAGCTATTACATATTTTAACTCTTTAAAATGTTTAATTAAATTTTCGATTATATTAGTAGGTATTCTTGGGATTTTGAATAATATTCTATATCCCTTAGGTGAAATTAATGTATCTACTAATGATACTCCTCCAAATCCAAGCACCTTTGCTATAATTTCTAAATCTACTAATTCTTCAGAATTTAACTTTTGAATTTCTTTATAAATGTTGTTATGATCAGCATTTTCTCCACAATAATCTCTTATTAAAAGAATTCCATCTCTTTCAATATATCTTATTAACTCGTTTAATTGCATGGAAATTAATCTACCTTCATTTCCAAGCTCTAATATATATCTTTTTATTTCTTCTACTATTCTCATTACCATTTCTGTTCTTTGTATTGCAGTTACAACATCAAAAACAGTTGTTAAGTCTTGAAATTCTAATATGTTTAAATTATTTATTACTCTCTCTAATACATTTACATACTTTTCTAAGGTTTGGATTGCTTGATTTGCTCTTGCTAAAATTACACTGCTGTCTTGTAATACATATTTTATATCACCTTTATATACAGTAATAATATTTCTTCTTTGAGATATTGCTACAACAATTGTGTCAGTTTGCTTAGCTATTCTCTGTGCAGTTCTATGTCTTGTTCCTGTTTCATATGTTTGAACTGTTGGATCTGGTAACAATTGTGCATTTGCACAAACAATTTTTCTTAAATCCTGACTTAATACTATTGCTCCATCCATTTTAGCTAATTCATATATATATGCTGGAGTATATTCTGAGTTAATATTAAATCCTCCATCAACAATACTCATTACTTCATCAGAATCTCCTAAAACTATCAGGCCACCTGTTTTAGCTCTTAAGATATTTTCTAAACCTTCTCTTAAATATGTTCCCGGACTAACTATCTTTAATATATTTTTTATTTCATTATCATCCTTAATTCTCATGCAATCACCTAACTTTATTTTCAATTCATATCTCTATTTATATAATTAAGCTAATATTTATCAACTTATCATTATTATTCATTTTCCTAACATATATAATATTACTATTATATAATTATTAACTCAATAATTTTGTAAATATTTATAAATAATATTCTTTATAGTTTTTTCTACAAAAAAAGTAAGTATAAATTATTATACTTACTTTTTTCCATAATTATATTATCTATATACATCTGCTATAACATCATTTAATGTTTTCATAGCCATTATTTTTATATTAGGTATATTTACTTCTTTACTAAATGAATCTTTTGCTACATATACTTTCTTAAATCCCATTCTTGCAAGTTCCTTTACCCTAATTTCTATTGAAGGTACCTTTTTTAATTCACCAGTAAGACCTACATCAGCTATAAAAGCAATATTTGCTTCAATTCCCCTTTGTTTTACAGATGAAACTATACTCATAATAACAGCCAAATTTATACCTTGTTCTTTTATTCTCATTCCGCCAGTAGTCTTTATAATAACATTCTTATCATAAAGTCCTATTCCGCCTCTTTGCTCCAAAATAGATATTAAAGTATTAAGCTTATCCTTACCTAATGTTTCTCCAATTCTTGTAGGATACGGAGTAAATGTTTTAGATACTAAACTTTCTACCTCTGTAATTATAGGTCTAGATCCTTCTTTTATAACAGTTAAAGTACTTCCTGAAACAACTTCTCCCTCTTCCCTTTTAGTCATAAAAAACTCCGATGGATTATCTATTGATACCATTCCTTTTTCAGACATTTGGAAAAAACCTGTTTCCCCAGTACTTCCAAATCTATTTTTAGAACTTACTAATCCTCTTAGTTCTTCATCTGTATCACATTCTATAATTAATACAGTATCTACTAAGTGTTCCAATGCTCTTAATCCTGCTAATTCATCAGCCTTAGTCATTTGCCCAACAATTATTACTGCACGTTGTCTTTTATTATCTTTAGCAATTCTTAATAACTCATTCGCACACTCCATAGTTTGTGTTGGCGACCCTGCTCTTGCTGGTAAAAAGCTATCCATAGTAAATGTTTGAATACTATCTATTATAATCAAATCTGGATCTATTTCATTAACTGCAGCCACTACATTATCCATACTCGTCTCTTGGACTACCCAAATATTATCATTAATATTTTTTAAAATTCTATCTGCCCTATTCTTAATTTGACTATCACTTTCTTCACCTGATGCATATATAACTTTAAATCCACTTCTAGCTATATTGTCAGCAACTTGTAATAATAAAGTTGATTTTCCTGCACCAGGACGTGCTGTTATTATAGTAATAGAATCTTTAACTATTCCGCCACCCATTACCCTGTCAAACTCACTTATTCCTGTTACAATTCTATCACTTTTACTTGAAGTTACTTCTGATAACTTTTTAATAGGTTTTTTTGCCAATTCTCTAACCTTAATCGCTTCTTTTACAGCCTTATTTTGCTGTACTACCTGTTCTTCGGTAAAAGTGTTCCAATTTCCACAATCAGGACATTTCCCCATCCACTTTGGTGATTCATATCCACATTCTTCACATACGAATACAGATTTTATCTTAGCCATATTATTCACCACTCTTATCTATATAAATTTTATTCTCTAATTTTCTTTATTATAATATAACATAACTTCAAATATAAAAAAATGAGACTACATAAAAACCTCATTTTTAAAATTATCATTCATTTATAAGTGTCGCTGCTGCTTTATCTACAACTACTGTAACATCTCTATGCATTTGTAACATAGAAGCAGGGTTATCTGTTGTTATTTTTCCTGAGAATAATCCTTTAATAGCTTCTGCTTTACTTTCTCCTGAAGCAATTAAAACTATTTTCTTTGACTTCATTATTCCGCCTACACCCATGCTTATTGCTCTTCTTGGTACATCGGCTTCATTAGCAAAAAATCTTGCATTAGCTTTAATAGTATCTTCAGTTAATGTTATTATATGAGTTCCTGAAGATAGTTCTTCATCTGGTTCATTAAATGCTATATGTCCATTATTTCCTACACCTAAAAGTTGAATATCTATTCCACCTAGTTCCTCAATCTTTTTATCATATTCTTTACATTCTAATTCTAAATCTTTAGCTAGTCCATTAGGAACAAAAGTATTTTTTATATCTATATTAATATACTTAAATAAATTTTCATTCATAAAATGTCTATAACTTTGTTCATGTTCAGGATTTAATCCAACATATTCATCTAGATTTACTGTTGTAATTTTAGAAAAATCTAATTCTTTATTTTCATACATCTTAATTAATTCTTTATACATTCCAACTGGAGATCCTCCAGTTGCTAAACCTAAAACTGCATTTGGTTTTTCATTTATTACTTTAGCAAACTCTTTTGCTGCTACCTTACTTAATTCTTCATAATTATCAACAACTATTAAATTCATAACAATTCTCCCTCTTTTCTTGAAATATTAACTTGTAATGTAAATTTATCTGATTTGTAGTATGCCTCTTCTAAAAATAAAAGCTTATCCGAACTAGTAAATGTCTTATTAATAGTCTTTAATATAGGAGTATCCTTTTCACATTCTAATAATCCTCTTATCTCATCATTAACATTAACTGCAATTATTGATGAATTTGAATGAGTAATTGTATATCCAAATCCTTCTAAAATCTTATATAATGAGCCAGATAGCATTTCTTTATTAATACTTCCACAATAATCTACCGGAATATATACTGTTTCCAAAGCAATGCTCTCTCCATCTACTATTCTTTTTCTTGTTATTTTGTACAACTTATCTAATATAAAAATATCTTGCATATCATCAGGCGTATCTATAACTTCAAATTCTATAACTTTTGTGTCCAATTTTCTTCCGCTTTGATTAATCATTTCAGTAAAGCTCATCATATCCTTTTGATTTACCTTTTGCTCACATACAAATGTTCCTTTACCTTTTTTTCTAAGCAAAATTCCTTCTTGAACTAGCTCTCCAATAGCTTGTCTTATAGTCATTCTACTTACTTCATAGATTTCACAAAGCTCTCTTTCACTTGAAATACATTCACCTGGTTTCCAAACACCTTTTGCAATTTTTTTTATTAAATCGTTTTTTAATTGATAATACACTGGTATCGGACTATTTTTATCTATCATAAATATCACTCCCAAATTTATTATATTATACATACATATAGTTGTCTATACCAGTTAAGGATTTTTTTTTAATATAAAATATACATATTTATTTATTATATGGAAATACTATCTATATAAATTCCAAGGAGATGGTATTTTGATAGATAAATCTTATTTTAATAATGTTCCTTCAAAAAACATTTTAAATGATTATAAACCTAAAAATTTATCTAGCGATTATGTCGATAACTCTACTTCAAACTGCATAGAAAACATGGTTATTAATTCTAACCTAGATAATGATAATAATATTAAATAGCTTAATATTATAAAAAAGAGTAAGGCGATTTATTTATCACCTTACTCTTTTACATTATTTATTCCCCTTAAATTTCTTAACATTTACCTATGGGAAAATACCAATATCTCATCTCTGCATTCAACCTTTAATTTATCTCCAACTTTAATTTCACCTTTAAGTAATTCATCACTTAACTTATCAACTATTTCTCTATTAATTATACCTCTTAAAGGTCTTGCACCAAATTCAAGATTTTTATTTTTATTAATAAGGAATTTATTTAAATCCTCATCGTAAATTAAATCTATATTCTTTTCTTTTAATCTACTTATTGTATCTTTTAGCATTATATTTACTATTTGTAATGTATCTTCTTCCTTTAGCTGATTAAATACTATTATATCATCTACCCTATTTAGGAATTCAGGTTTAAAGGCATTCTTTAATTCTCCTAATACAACGTCCTTCATTTTCTCATATTCTGCTTCTTTTAAATTAGAATTAGTATCAAATCCAACTTTTCTTTGACTCTTTAATTTTTGAGCTCCTACATTAGATGTCATAATCACTATAGTATTTTTAAAGTCTACTGTCTTGCCCTTTCCATCAGTTAATCTTCCATCTTCCATAATTTGAAGTAATATATTAAATACATCTGGATGAGCCTTTTCAATCTCATCTAATAATACTACTGAATAAGGTTTTCTCCTTACAGCCTCTGATAGCTGACCACCCTCTTCATATCCTACATATCCTGGAGGTGCTCCAATTAATCTTGAAACTGAATGCTTCTCCATATATTCAGACATATCAATTCTGATTAAATTGCTTATTTTCCCAAACATGACTTCTGCTAAAACATTGCAAAGTTCAGTTTTACCTACACCTGTTGGTCCACAGAAAATAAAAGTTCCAATTGGTCTATTAGGATTCTTAAGTCCAACTCTTGCTCTTTTAACTGCCCTAGTTAAAGCTTTTATCGCTTCATCTTGACCTACAACTCTTTGCCTTAGAGTATCTTCTAGATGTAATAACTTAACAGATTCTTTTTCGGTTAATTTTTCTACTGGAACCTTAGTCCATATTGAAACAACTTTTGCAATATCATCTTCATCAACTATTTGAACTTCTGTACAACTATGTGCTCTCCATTCATTTTTAATCTTTTCAAATTCTTCTTTTAGTTGCTTTTCATTATCTCTTAAATTAGCAGCTTTTTCAAAATCTTGATTTTTAATTGACTCTTCTTTTTCACTAATTATTTTTTCAATATCTAATTCTTTTTTCTTAATCTCAGGTGGAAGAGTTAATCTTGAAATCCTTACTTTTGCCGCTGCTTCATCTATTAAATCTATAGCTTTATCAGGCATATATCTATCACTTATATATCTATCTGATAAATCTACAGCCATATATAATGCACCATCTGTAATCTTAACTTTGTGATGTGATTCATATTTATCTCTTAATCCAAATAAAATATTTACAGTTTCATCTTTAGATGGAGGCTCAACATTAACTGTTTGAAATCTTCTTTCTAATGCAGCATCCTTTTCTATATGCTTTCTGTATTCATCAATTGTTGTTGCCCCTATGCATTTTATTTCCCCTCTTGCTAAAGCAGGCTTCAAAATATTAGAAGCATCTATAGCACCTTCTGCTCCTCCAGCTCCTACTATAGTATGAATTTCATCGATAAAGATTATAATATCATCTTCATTTTTAAGTTCATTCATTACCTTCTTTAATCTTTCCTCAAATTCACCTCTATATTTTGCTCCTGCAATCATAGATGTTATATCTAAAACTAATAATCTCTTATCCCTTAAACTTTCTGGTGCATCTCCAGAAATAATTTTTTGTGCTAATCCTTCAATTATAGCAGTTTTTCCTACACCTGGTTCACCAATTAGACAAGGATTATTTTTTATTCTTCTACACAGTATTTCCAATACCCTTTGAGTTTCTTCCTCTCTGCCAATTACAGGGTCTAATTTTCCCTCCTTGGCACTTTGAGTTAAATCAGTGCTATATTGATCTAATACTGGAGTTTTATTTTGCTTCTTTTCCCTTTGTACTGACTTTTTACTTTCTCTAAGCTCATTTCCAGAAATATATTTATCTAACTCTTGCTTAATAGACGATAAATCAACCTTACTACTTGTTAAAATAGTAAAAGCAACACCTTCTCCTTCATTTATTAATGCAAGTAATATATGCTCAGGATTTATAAAACTATGTCCATACTTTCTTGCTATATCTAAACTATCATCAAAAAGTCTCTTTGCTCTTGGTGTTAATAACATTTCGCCTGTTGAAACTTCGTCATCACCAAAACCTAGATAATCTTCAGTCATCTTTTTTACCTTATCTATAGTAATTCCTTTATTAGTTAAAAGCTGTCCTGCATATCCATTTTCTTTTAATATCCCTAATAAAACATGTTCTGTTCCAATATAACCGTGCTTAAAACTTTGAGACTCTTGTTGTGCTTCTACTAATACAACTTGCGCTCTTTCTGTAAACCTCCCAAAAATCACAGTGTCACCTCCAAATATAATCAAATATAGATTAAATATAACTTGTTATTATATTCTGCAAATATGACCCAACCCTTTATCACTACTTGTTTTATCATCTACTATAATTATTATGATAAAATAACCATTATAATACCCTTAAGTATTTCTGCCCTTAGCTTATTTTTATCTTCTGCATTTGATAATGTTCTATCGTTAATTGATATTTTTACAATTTCAAGCTCTCTTTTAGTTATTAAATTAGTTTCATATAAATGCTCTAATAATAATAAAGCTGCACTATAGGTTAAACTTTCTCCAATAGCTTTATTTATTGCCTCTACTTGTTTTTCTTTATTATTATATTCTATTCTTTTGATTATTATATAACCGCCGCCACCTCTTCTACTTTCAATCATATATCCCTTTTCAGAAGTAAATCTAGTTGTTAATACATAATTAATTTGAGATGGAGCACAATTAAATTTATCTGCTAATTCATTTCTTTGAATAATTACCTCCTTATCCTTTTTATCTTCTATCATGTCATTTATAAACTGTGCTATTATATCTGAAATTCTTGCCACAATTTCACCTTCCTAAACATACTTTGACCTTATTTGACTTTAATTATATATAAAAATTTTTTTTATGTCTATTCTATAATTTAATTATTTGGGGCTATATTATTAGAGATTTATTAAAATAGGTACAACTTATTATTATTTTTAATTTTTTTAACTATTTTATTTATAATATTATCTAAATCATATTTTTGATATAAATTATTTTTCTCCATAAAAAAAAGAGTCATCATAATATGACGACTCTTTTCATTGGAATTAAGCTTCAGCTGGAGCTCCTACTGGACAAACATTTGCACAGTTTCCACAATCGATACAAGTATCTGCATCAATAACGAATTGAGTATCTCCTTGGCTTATAGCGTTAACTGGACATTCTGCAGCGCAAGCTCCACAGTTAACACAAGAATCATTGATTGCGTATGCCATTAAAAAACACCTCCCCATTACTTATTAATAACATAACTATTTTATCATACATACTTTTCTTTTTAAAGGCAAAGTTAAATTTATACTATTTTCTATAATTTATATACTAAATAACCATATAACCAGCCATTTCAATAGCATTAATTATTTCATCTATAGAAACGCTCAATTTATCATACACTAAATGTACCTCTTTTTTATTTAAATTAATTTCACATGCTAGAACCCCTTCGTAATCACTTACTATACTTCTGATTTTTAAGATATCTGCATGACTAGTTAAATTAGAAATTCTAACTAGCTCTTTCATTAATTATCCTCCTTAGTTACCCTTAATCAAATTCTTAATTAACTTTCTATCTTCTTCAGATTCTACTTCTAATTTTATATCATCATCATCAACTGAATCCTCATAATGACCTTTAATAAGTTCAATAGTATCAATTTTAAACTCTTCTAATATTTCTTCTTCGCCCTTTTTAAGCTTAACCTTAACACTTTCTTTAACAATATTATTTGAAAATACTTCTCCTGTGCCTTCACTTGTCTTTACTATCGAACCAACTTTAGGCATTCTTTTTCTAATATCTTCATAAGTACTTTGTTCATAATTTAAACAACACATAAGTCTTCCACAAATCCCTGATATTTTAGTTGGATTAAGTGATAAGTTTTGCTCTTTTGCCATCTTTATTGAAACAGATGCAAAGTCTCCTAAAAAGCTAGAACAACACATTGGTCTACCACAAGGCCCAAGACCACCTAACATCTTAGCTTCATCTCTAACTCCTATTTGTCTAAGCTCTATACGAGTTTTAAATATTGTTGCTAAATCCTTAACTAATTCTCTAAAGTCAACTCTTCCATCTGCTGTGAAATAAAATATAACTTTATTATTATCGAAAGTATATTCTACATCTATAAGTTTCATGGTTAATCCATGTTCTTGAATTTTCTTTAAACATATATTAAATGCATCTTTTTCTTTATCTTTATTTTTAAAATGTCTATCTATATCTTCTTCAGTTGCTATTCTTAATACACTCTTAAGTGGTGCAACTATATCATTTTCATTTATTTCTTTTATTCCTATTACACATTCTCCAAATTCAATACCTCTAGCGGTTTCAACTACTACATATGTATCCTTTTGTATATTCATATCTGCTGGATCAAAGTAATATATTTTTCCAGCCTTTTTAAATCTAACTCCTACAACCTTTATCATAATTAACCCTCCATGAAGCCCATTAACATTACTCGTAGTGTCATTACCCAACTAACATTACTTTTAATATTTTTACGTGCTTCTTCTATTGTCTTTATCATATTATTTAACTTTCTAAATGACATTTCTTTAGTAAGTTCTCTTATATCATCAAGTTTATCACCATTTATGATAAATTCCTCATTTTCAACTTCCTTATCTATTAAAATATCTCTAATAAAAGAGCCAAATATATTTAATACTTCTTCTTTATTATCTTTTAAAGTACTTAGAGCTTCTTCTTGTTGTAGTACAATTTCTACATCATTTTTATTTAAGCTCTTAATTAATTCAATAACTTTATTTCTTAATTCCCTTAAGTTTTCATCATTAAAATATCTATCTATTCTTCCTGGTATTCCTTCACTAAAAGCTATTGCAGATCTTATATCACTTTCATTATAATCAAAGCCCTTAATTTTTATATATTCATATAATTCATTCTTGGTTAATGGTGTTAATTTATATATTTCACACCTAGATTTTATTGTATCTAAAATTAACTCTAAACTTTCACACAATATTATTATGTGAACTCCTATTGGTGGTTCTTCTATGGTTTTTAAAAGTGCATTTTGAGCTTGAATAGTAAGCTTATTTCCTTCATGAATAATTATCACTTTTCTATCACCTTCAAAAGGCTTTTTAGAAACTTCTTCAATTATATCTCTAACCTCATCTACTCCAAAAGATGCCTTACTACTCTTATAATTGATTATATCTACATATTCTCTCTCTAAATCTCCATTTAAAATAAGCTTAGCTAAAATATTAGCTAATTTACT
Source organism: Clostridium sp. RTP31139st1_H3_RTP31139_211217 (assembly GCF_040227035.1). Classification (NCBI taxonomy): domain Bacteria; kingdom Bacillati; phylum Bacillota; class Clostridia; order Eubacteriales; family Clostridiaceae; genus Clostridium; species Clostridium sp. RTP31139st1_H3_RTP31139_211217. The sequence goes on along the minus strand of NZ_JBCOAB010000049.1, from coordinate 3,872 downwards.
TTTTCCAATTCCATCTTCTCCTGCAATGAGGTGTGCATGAGAAAGTGTATTTTTTAAACATCTATCCTTAAAATTATTAATTAAATCACTATATCCTATAAAGTTTCTCATACATTCACCTCCTAATCAACTTAATTAAACTTTATAAAATTGATCAACATCTAAAACAAATACTGTAGCTCCACCCACTTCTACTTCAATTGGATAAGGCATATACATTCCTGATCCACTGCCAATTGTACTTGGTGTTGGTGTAGATACCATTTCTTTTCTTTTTTTACAAACATCCTCAATGACTTTAACAACATCCTTTACTACTTTTTCTTCAACACCAATCATTAAAGTAGTATTCCCTGATTTTAAAAAACCTCCTGTAGTTGCTAATTTAGTTACCCTATAATTTTTATCTGTAAGCTCTTCAATTAAATCTATAGCATCATCATCTTGTACTATAGCTAAAACTAGTTTCATACCATATACCTCCACTCTTATACTAATAAATTCTTCTTATATATTTTATCATAAATATATAAGAATTTACTAAATTTTCTCTTCAAATAATGTATTATATGAATTTTTATTTTCATTTTCTACTATTATCTATATCAAATCATTAATACTAATACAAAGTTTGTAATAAAGATAAAAGGATTGTTAAAAACAAAGAACTTTCCTTATAAATAATCCCTTCTTTTAAACAACCCATCTTAAATTTATATATATTTTTTTACTTTTTCATAAATTTCATCATTAATTTCTTCTATGCTTCTAAGCTTAGAATTCTTACAACACTTGATAACATCCCAATTGTATTTTTCTGCAATATATAAAGAATTATTATATGAATTTATCAAATATTCCTTATTACTTTCATGAATATCTTTTGCTTCTTCTCCTGTAAACTTATTAGCTCTATTTCTCATAAGCTCTTGACTTACTTCTGGATCAACATCTAAGAATATAACATGATCTGGTTTTGGAATTTGATAAATATTAAACTCTAAATCATATAACCATTCAATAAATTTCTCTTTTTCTTCACCATTTAGTTTAGCGGCTTGATGTACCATATTTGAGGTAGTATATCTATCACTTATAATAATTCCACCATTCTCATAAAAATCACCCCATTTAGTCTTATAAGACGCATATCTATCAGCTGCATAAAAAGTTGATGAGATATATGGACTAACATCATTTGGATCTTTTCCAAAATCTCCATTTAAGTACATCTTAACTAGAGCTGATGAATCACTCGCATAATCAGGGAAAGTTATTTTTAAACACTCTTTTCCTTCACTTATTAATCTTTCATATAATCTTTGTGACTGAGTAGCCTTTCCACTTGCATCTGAACCTGATTCAATAATTATTAATTTACCTTTACCCATCCTTCTCATCCTTTCGATCATCTTAAGTTCTATTTAACTTATTTATTTTTTATTATCTTATTTGTAATAGACTTCTTTATCTTATTTTTTATTACTTCATATTCATCGCTATTAATATCTATCATATTCATTTTTTCAAGACATCTATCACAAATAAAATTATTCATTATTTGAATTCCATTTCCAACACATTCATTCTCACATATTATACAATATTTTTCTGTATCTCTCCATATATCCTTACTACTAATATCCATAAAATTAACCCTCCCTTTTTTATTAAGTCTTGCCCATTATTTAATCTATATACCTTCTATTGTCTTATTTATGTAAATATTTTGTTTAAACTAAATAGGAGTAATAATCCTAGTATTTAAAATCATATTGTAGTTCATTCTATAAATGTTTCTAAAATAAAAATCATATATAAAATAAGAAAAATATATTTTCTTCAAATAATATTAGAAATAAAAAAAATGAGATAGTCATGCTAAATTTTAATGACTATCTCAACCTACTATTTAAATTTTATAATTTTTAATGTTGACTAGAAGATTTTATACGTGAAACTAAAGTATCACTTGGCTCAAAAACAAATTTATATATTTTCCCTTCTTTTTTATATATACATAATAATTTTTTTGCCTTATCAAATTTTCTAATATAGTGTCTACTACATTTACATCTACTATACTCTTTAGGAACATTACTTTTTTCACCAATATAAATTATATCCTTTATTTTTAGGCTCTCCACATTTTCTTCGTTTTTACTGTTTATCTTATTAATTATAAGTTTATCAGAAATTATACAGTACTTATATGCAATTTTACACTTTCTAGTTTCTATAAATAAAACTATTAGTGTTGTCATTATTAAAAGAGCCTCTAATATAAATTTAATGGTAACATTTCTTCCTAAAGTCATTTTAGAAAATTGGTATATATATAGTGCAACTGTAATAGTTAATAATGAAATTATAATTGCAACTGTCTTTTTCCCCTGCTTAATCTCCTTATGCATATGTGGACTTCCCCCAAATATTTCTATCTTATTTTCTCTGACAATATTTTGATTATACTAATTTTATATATAGAATTACAAACTCTATATTTTCTTTAATATCACTATCTTGTCCACTATATATTAAAGAAATTGAAATATCTTATCTAAGCTAACTATTAATCATTAATGTTTAACTTCTTATATCTTTATATCCCCTGTAAATGTATACTATTCAAATATTAATGACAGATTTAAATTTCCTTTTATGTTATAATCTTATTATAAATTTCATAATTAATAGAGAGGTATATTAATGATTCAAATATATAAAAGCATAAGTGAAACAGATTCAACGTTAAAACAATTAGATTCTATAGAAAATGGCTGTTGGATTAATATTGTTGCCCCATCTGACGAAGAGTTAATATTAATTTCAAAAAAGACTGGAGTTCCCTTAAGCTTTTTAAGAGCCCCACTTGATGATGAAGAAACTTCTAGAATAGATGTAGAAGATGAGTTTACATTAGTAGTAGTAGATATTCCTTTTACAGAAATGGAAGATAACTCTTTAACTTACGATACTTATCCTCTAGCTATAATTCACTCTGAAAAAGAGATTATTACAGTATGTTTAAAGAATAGTAGAATAATAACTGATTTTATAAATGGTCGTGTAAAATCATTCTTTTCTTTTAAGAAATCTAGATTCATACTTCAAATTTTAAATAGAATTTCAACTTACTATTTAATTTATCTTAGACAAATTGATAAAAAAAGTGTAATGATTGAAAAAAGATTACATAAATCTATGAAAAATAGAGAATTAATCCAATTACATTCATTAGAAAAATCACTAGTTTATTTCTCTACTTCACTTAAGGCTAATGAAGTAACTTTAGAGAAAATGTTAAAAATGGATATCATGCAAAAATATGAAGATGATCAAGATTTATTAGAAGATGTAATTATTGAAAATAAGCAAGCAATAGAAATGACCGATATTTATAGTAATATCTTATCTAGTACCATGGATTTCTTTGCTTCTGTTATATCTAATAACCTTAACATAGTTATGAAGGTTTTAGCTTCTGTTACTATATTAATGGCTATTCCAACTATAATTGGTGGTATATTTGGAATGAATGTAGAATTGCCACTTCAGAACAACCCACAAGGTTTTGTTATAATTATTTTCCTTACAATTCTTTTAACACTTTTTACTGCCTTTATCTTATACAAAAAAGATATGTTTAGCTAAAATATTAAAAATATCCACAACCAATTTAAAATTAGTTGTGGATATTTTATTTTATATTGTGAATAACTTTTATTTTAATTATTTTTTATCATTTATATAAAAAGACAAAATAAAAAACCTACAAGTAATTCTTGTAGGTTTTTTTGGAGGCGCCACCCAGATTTGAACTGGGGAATAAAGGTTTTGCAGACCTCTGCCTTACCACTTGGCTATGGCGC